>CAYYUU010000366.1:0-7219 GCA_964474955.1 uncultured Alcaligenaceae bacterium
CCAGGCCGGATTGCAGAGCCGTTCTGGAATCAGTGCCAAAGGAACATACGTGACTGCGGCAAGAGGACCGTATCGAAAGACATCGCGATCCGCCGCGACGTTGCCGTACATGGGCTTGCTTTGCATCCAGTTCTGGCCGGCGAGCGTGAAGATGTGCATCACGTTCTGCTTCCGGGGCGTGATGGACGACCGGATGCAAACGACCAACAAGACCACGAGCCAAAGGGACAACGCCAGCTGTTCCCACTTGTTGAGCGATCGCCACTTTCGAAGGAGAAAATCACGCCACATCGTTGGAGCTTCCTTGCGAACGAAGATGATGGAGGGTCGAGCGAATCCGTTTCGCTTGTGATCTCTTATCTCACAAAGTTAGGGGATCTGAGTCAACGTGGTTCGAAAGTTGCTTTTCGCGGAGGGAACGACGACAAAACAAAAAAGCGGCGTCGAGCCGCACTGCAAAACATACCAACCCGAAGCGCGAGCGAGGAACTCTTATACCAACCCGAAGCGCGAGCGAGGAAAGACAACAATACCAAAGCGTCAGCTTCGCTGCCGCACTCCAAAACAAAGACAACGGCACACGGAGTGTGCCTACTACGAAAATACAAAGACACATCTCCTTACTTGCTTCCGATCTTCAGCCGCACCCCCTTCACTGGTCGAAGCGTCACCGAAGGAGCAAACGACACCTCCGACTGATCCACGACCGAGAGCGAAACTCGCTGCAACACGGTCGCGATGACCAGCACGGCTTCCATCATGGCAAACGTCAAGCCGATGCAAATTCTGGGACCGTCGCCGAAGGGGAAGTACGAACAACGGGGCCGAGATTCGATTTCCTCCTTGGTCCATCGTTCGGGTCGAAACACTTCGGGTTCCGGATACCAACGGGCGTCGCGATGGATGACCCATTGCCACATCTCGAACGTCGTCCCCTTTGGGAATTTGTAGCCGCCAATTTCGACCTCTTCCAAGGACTCGCGGCCAATGCTCCAAACTGGTGGGTAGAGACGCATCGATTCTTTGAGGACCATTTCGGTGTACGTCAATCGTTGGTAGTCGGCGGCCGTGGCGTCCCGGTCGCCGAGGACCATTTGAATTTCGTCTCGAACTTTCTGTTCGACTTCCGGATGGAGGGCGATGAGGCGAAAGCAAAACGAAAGAGCCAACGCGGTCGTTTCGTGCCCCGCGAGGAAGAGCGTCAAGAGTTCGTCGCGGAGTTGTTGGTCGGTCATGGCGTCTTTGGGGTCGGGTGGGAAGAGGAGTTTACTCAACAAGTCCGTTCCACCGGGCTCTTGATTTCTGCGGCGCTGGATTATGCCGAGCATGATTTCGTCGACGCGCTGGACCGCCCTTTGGAAACGCAGTAGACCGGGTGTCGGGAAATACTTCCTCGCGGGAAGCCAGTTGAGAATGTTGGTCAGGAACGACATGATGTCTTCGAGCGAGTCGTAGACTTCCTTGGCTTGGTCGGCGACTTCGGCGTCGAAGAGAGCCTTCGCGACAACCTCCAGTGTCAGGTGCATCATGTCGGTGTGGATGTCGCGAGTTTCTCCGGCCTGCCACTTTTCGACTTCGCGCCGCGTGAACGCGACGATGATGTCGGCGTATCGCTCGACTTCGCTGCGCTGGAAGCCCGGCTGAATTTTCCGCCGCTGTTGTTTCCACGAATCGCCTTCGTTAGTCACAAGGCCATTACCAAGGACGGCCGAAATCGAACGAGTGAAATCGTCCTTGCGAAATTTTGAGGCTTTGTGTCGGAGAACGTCTTCGATGTGATGTGGGTGGAAGAGGGCGAAACTCGGTCGCCACGGCAAGAGCCACATTTTGACAATATCGCCGTATTGCCGGGCGCACCACTCGCCGAACGGAAGCGGATCACGCATGTATTGCAAGCAGTTGCCGATTCCCCAAATCCCCCTCGCCTTGGGAAGTGTGTTCGACGAGGGGAACGGTTGTTGGGGCAAGGTCGATGTGCTCATCGGTTGACTCGAAGGTGTTCGGATGAAATATTGCTTTTCGTTCCGCAAGAAGGTTTTTGTCTTCGTATCTTTTCGCTGCACGAAAAGCAACTCCGTTCACTTCGTTGGATCATTCGCTCGCCAGCCCCACATCCTGCAACACAACCTTCGCGGCCATCCCCGCGTTGAATGCGCCTTGGGTTTTGGAAACTCGGATTTTCACCGGGAACACCTGAAACCGGCGCTCGTCGACGTTTTGGACGTTTCGGGGCGTGAACTCGGCGATGTTGCCTTTGTAGAACACGGTGCCGGTGAACGCCTTGTTCGGGTACGTGTCGAGGTACACCTTGGCCTCCTGGCCGAGTCGAACCTTGCCATACTCCGTCTCGGGGACGAACACCTTGACCCACATGTCATCGTGCCGAAGGATTCGCACGACCGGTTGATTCGGAGCAACGATGTCGCCCTTGCGGACGGCCACGACTTCGACATTTGCTTCGCTCGGGGCTCGGATGAGCCCTTCGGCAAGTTTGGCGTCGAGTTCTTGGAGTCGCGCGCGAATCTCCTGGACCTGGCTTTCGGCAAGTTTTTTCTCGCTGTATTCGGTGTTCTTGAGTTTCTCCCAAACGGTCATCGCTTGTTCCCATTGCGCCTTCGCTTCGGCAATGTCTTCCTCTCGGCTACCGGCCTTCAGTAAGTCGTGTTCGGCCTTGGCACTTTTATATCGGGCTTCGGTTTGTTCGACACGGGTTGCGCCTTGATCGTATTCCGCCTGGCCAGCGGCACCTTGTTGAAAGAGACGAGTTACACGAGCGAACTCGAGTTTTGCGTTTCGCCAGTCCGCCTTGGCCAACTCGACGTTGTGAAGCGCCTTGCGTATTTCTTCTTCGCGAGGGCCAGCCTTGACGCGTTGATGGCGTGCCTTCGCCGCATCCGCCGTCGCCTTCGCGCTGGCGATGTCTCTTTGTATCGATTCTTCAATTTTTTCCTGTTGGGCAAGCGCAGCTTGCAACTTGGCCAGATACAGGGCCTTCTGGGCTTCGAGTTCGGGGACTTCGAAGTACACCAACTCTTGACCCGGTTGGACGGTGTCTCCTTCGTCCACCATCACCTTCTTCACTCGTCCACCGACTTTCGACCCAAGGCGAACATCCTGGATTTCGACGACGCCATTTAATTTGAGTGTGTCTTGGTCCCCACCAAATGGCCAGAAGTACACCAGGACTCCGACGCCGATGCCGACAACGAGGAGGCCCGAGATGATTATTAATTTTTTCAACATGGCTTGATTCTCCTAACTGCTCTCTCCTCCAGTCGTATCTACAGTTCCCTGCGAAGACGAAGGGAAACTCGGGCCAACATTTCATACAAAAATCCCGGATAGAGCCGCACACAATGGTGAAATGTTTCTGTGCGATAACGGCACACGTTTCGATCGGGGGTTCTTCGAATCCTTGCGCAAACGCCCAAGATTCATACATTATCGTGCGAATCGCATACCGCACAACTTCGAAAAGTATCGAGGACGCCTCCAATGACAAATACTTCGACTGCAATTCGACCGATCAAGAAATTGATGGCAGCGAACCGGAGCGAAATCGCGATCCGGGTTTTTCGCAGCGCCCACGAACTCGGGATTCGGACAGTCGCGATCTACACCCAGGAAGACCGTTTTGCGTTGCATCGCTTCAAGGCCGACGAGTCGTACCTGATTGGGAAGGCTGGCGAGCCGTTGCGGTCGTACTTGAACATTCCGAGGATCATCGAGCTGGCCAAGCAATACGAAATTGACGCCATCCACCCTGGTTACGGTTTCCTCTCCGAGAACGCGGATTTCGCACAGGCTTGCCAGGATGCGGGGATCATCTTCGTCGGTCCGCGGGGCGAAGTCCTCAAGCAACTCGGCGACAAGGTGCAAGCGCGGGCCATCGCGAAAAAGGCCAACGTCCCGGTCCTCGACGGTAGTGACAACGTCGTGACGGACAACGCCACGGGTCATGAACTCGCCGAGAAGCTCGGCTATCCGGTCATCGTCAAGGCGTCGATGGGTGGCGGGGGACGCGGCATGCGTGTGGCCAATTCCGCCGACGAACTCGACCAGGCGCTGGACCAGGCTCGACGCGAAGCCCAAACGGCTTTCGGCGTTCCCGACGTCTTTCTCGAGAAATTCATCCAGCGTGCTCGACACATCGAGGTCCAACTACTCGGCGACCAACATGGCAACCTCGTGCACCTTTACGAGCGAGATTGTTCCGTCCAGCGGCGTCACCAGAAGGTCGTCGAGATCGCACCAGCGCTCAACCTCCCACAGGACAAACGAGAGGCCATCCTCAACGCGGCCCTCGCGATTGGTCGGGCCGTATCGTACGACAACGCGGGGACCGTCGAGTTCCTCTACGACGTCGACTCGGGCGACTTCTTCTTCATCGAAGTCAATCCACGGATCCAAGTCGAACACACCGTCACCGAAGAAGTGACCAACTACGACTTGATCGCGGCCCAAATTCGCGTGGCCCAAGGAAAACCACTTTCGGATCCGGACATCGGTCTGGGCTCGCAAGACAATGTCGGTGTCCACGGCTTCGCCCTGCAATGTCGTGTCACGAGCGAGGACCCGACGAATCGGTTCATCCCGGATTATGGCCGGCTCACGGCCTATCGATCGGCCAGTGGGATGGGCATTCGACTCGACGCAGGTTCCGCTTTCAGCGGCGCGGTGATTACGCCGTTCTATGATTCGCTGTTGGTGAAGGTGACGGCCCACGGTCTCCGGTTCGAAGACGCCGCGGCGAGGATGGAACGCTCGCTCCAGGAATTCCGAATTCGTGGCGTGAAGACCAACATTCCGTTCCTGATCAACCTCGTGACGCACAAAGATTTCCTGGCCGGGAAGGTCACGACTCGATTCATCGACCAAACTCCGGAGTTGTTTACGTTCGCGCCACGACAGGACCGGGCCAGTAAAATTCTTCGCTACATCGGCGAAATCATAGTGAACGGTCATTCGGAACTCAAAGGCAAGGCGCCGCTCCCGTTGCCTTTCCAACCGGCTCCGCGTCCGGAACTGCCACCGGAGACGACAAACCCGCCGGGCAGCCGCGACAAGTTCAAAGAACTCGGTCCCGAGGGTTTCAGCAAGTGGTTACGTGCGGAAAAGAAATTGTTCGTCACGGACACGACGTTCCGCGACGCCCACCAGTCGTTGCTGGCCACGCGAATGCGGACGTACGACATGGTGCAAATCGCGCCGGTCTACGCCGCAAAACACGCCGACTTGTTCTCTCTGGAGATGTGGGGCGGAGCGACGTTCGACGCGAGCATGCGTTTTCTCAAGGAGAGTCCGTGGGACCGGTTGACGGAATTGCGAGCGAAGATCCCAAACATTCTGTTCCAGATGCTCCTGCGGGCGAACAACGCCGTGGGGTATACCAACTATCCGGACAACGTCGTCAAGTTGTTCGTCAAGGAATCGGCCCAAGCAGGAATCGACGTGTTCCGAATTTTCGACGCGCTCAACTGGGTCCCGAATTTGAAGCTGGCGATCGAAGCCGTCCGGGAAAGCGGCATGATTTGCGAACCAGCGATTTGCTATAGCGGCGACATTCTCAACCCCAAGCGAACCAAGTACGACCTGAAGTACTACGTGTCGCTCGCAAAAGAACTGGAAAAACTCGGAGCGAACATCCTGGCCATCAAGGACATGGCGGGATTGTGCAAGCCATATGCGGCGAAACAACTCGTGAAGGCCCTCCGCGACGAAATCGGAATCCCGATCCATTTCCACACCCACGATTCGGCGGGCGGACAGATTGGTTCGTTGTTGATGGGGGCCGACGAGGGCGTCGACATTGTCGATGCGGCCATGGCCCCGTTCTCGGGACTGACGGCCCAACCGAACCTCAACACGCTCGTCGAGACGGTCCGGTTTACAGAACGCGACACGGGAATGGACTACGATCCGCTCGAAGAGACGGCGCGATACTGGCAGGCCGTTCGCAAGTTTTATGCTCCGTTCGAGAGCGGCCAAATCGCCTCGAGTGCGGAGGTCTATCTTCACGAGATGCCGGGCGGCCAATACACGAATTTACAAACCCAGGCGGCGGCTCTCGGACTCGGCGACCGCTGGCCCGAAGTCTGTCGGGCGTATGCGAAGGTCAACATGATGTTCGGCGACATCATCAAGGTCACGCCCACGTCGAAGGTCGTCGGGGACATGGCCTTGTTCATGGTCGCCAACAACCTCGAACTCGAGGACGTCGAACGTGGAGACAGGGAATTGGCGTTTCCTGCATCGGTCGTGGATTTGTTTGCCGGAAAACTCGGACAACCTGTTGGTGGATTTCCGGAAAGGCTCCAACAGATTGTTTTGCGGGGCACGAAGCCGCTCGAAGGGCGTCCCGGCGCGTCGCTGCCTCCGACCAATTTCGACACGACGCGAGAACAACTCAAAAAGTTGATGGGCAAAGAGCCCTCCGACCGAGCCGTCGTGACACAGGAACTCTATCCGCGAGTGTATCCCGACTTCATCAAGCACGTGAAGACGTACTCGAACACGAGCGTGTTGCCGACTCCAACATTCTTCTCGGGAATGACGCCGGGCGAAGAAATCAGCGTCGACATCGAGGAAGGCAAGACGTTGATCCTCAAGTTCTTGACGGTCGGCGATCCCCACGTCGACGGAACGCGTACGGTCTTCTTTGAACTCAATGGGCAACCGCGTGACGTCATCATCCAAGACCAGAACTTGACCACGGAAGTGAAAAGTCACCCGAAAGCGGACACCGGAAATCCGCTCCACGTCGCGGCCCCGATGCCGGGTCTGGTCGTCAACGTTCCGGTGAAGGTGAACGAACAAGTCACGAAGGGGCAAAAGCTCGCAACGCTCGAAGCCATGAAGATGGAGACGACCATTTACGCCGAGCAAGCTGGCAAGTTGGCGGAGGTATTGGTCCAACCGGGAACGCAGGTCGAAGCGGGCGATTTGCTGATGCGGTTCGGGGAGTGACATGATCGAAGCCCATTTTCGGCCAATATGTTCGAACTCGTGAAGGAGATATCCTCGCGTGGAGCTGTGTCTCTGTATGCAATCGGATCAACGAGTGTCGCAAATGGTAGGGAGGTCTTTTTGGTGGCACGTCCGCTCGTTTCCTCGGGAACGTGCATGGTGCGAGGGCAGACGGATAAATAACTGTCGCATTTTGGAAAGTTGCTTTTCGCTCCGCGAAAAGGTCTTCGTCTTTCCTGAGTTTTCGCACGCA
>CAYYUU010000367.1:0-7209 GCA_964474955.1 uncultured Alcaligenaceae bacterium
ATTCACGCATCGGGTCATCGGTGAGTTCAAGGAGTGCGACTCGCGAGGTTTCAAATCCAAAACAAGGCGATTGGTCCTTGGCAGATGGGATCACTCCAAGGGCGACCTTAGCACCGTAGACCTGTTTCCACGGTCCTCGGTTAGGATCTTCACTCCCCCTCCAAACGAATTTTTTACCTGCGGCCAGCATTTCCTTGAGCTTTTTCCTGGCCATCTGTCTCGCCTGCTTTGGCGTCATCTCGGGAGGGCCGACCTCCGGCATCTCAGGTGTGGGATTTGGTGACTGATTCGCGATCAGCCAAGCCATTCCACCTGTCGCGATGATGCCAGCAACCACCAAAACTACCATCACCGCATTCCGCACAAAATACGACGCCAAATGCACATGCCAAGGTCGTTCGGGTTGTGGCTGACGTTGCAAAAATTTCCCGAGCCTTTCCGCCACTTCCTCAGCTGTCGAAAATCGTTCTGCCTGATCTTTCTTCAGACACCGCTCGCAAATCATCCGCAAGTCTTGCGGTACGCTCTTTTGCAGTTGCTTGGTTGGCTCGAACCGAATCTTGTAGATTGCTTCGGTAGCCGATCTCGCCTCGACCGGTGGTCGTCCGCAGAGCAATCGATAGAGAATCGCACCAAGAGCGTATACATCCGTGCGGCGGTCGATGCCGCCACGACTTCCCTCCGCTTGTTCGGGTGCCATGTACGAGGGTGTCCCCATAATGACACCATCGCGCGTGACAATCGGTTGGTCCAGGTTTTCCGAGGGAGGTGTTGGCGTTTCCTGGTCCTCGCTGGCTTCGTCGGGCAGTTCGTTGATCCGGGGAGTTTCTTCCGTCACGGTCACAGTTTCTTTTTGGCAGGTTCCCTCAGCTGGGCTCCTCTTGGCAAGACCGAAGTCGCTGATCTTCAGGGTCGCTTTCCCCGTGAACAACAATGGCCATTTGGGGTTTGCCGCGTCGACGTCAGGTGGTTCTTGGTTTGGAAATACAACCAGGACGTTCGAAGGTTTCAAATCTCGATGAACAACCCCAGATTCATGGGCGTTGTGGATGGCTTCGGACAAAACTTTGACGATTTCTGCAGCGCGTGTGGGAGGAATCGGTTCGCCCTTTTCGAGGTAGTCTTGGAGCGTCCCGCCGTTGGCGAACTCCATGACGAAGTAGTGAGCGCTGTTCGCCTCGCCGGCGTGATGCACGGACACAATATGCGGATGGTTGAGTTCACCCAGCGTGCGCATTTCTTGTTGAAACCGCGAGAGTTCTTCCGGCGTGACGTCGGGGTGCAGGCACGTCTTCACCGCCACAAGTTTGTTCAGGTGAGTGTTCCGGGCTTCGTAAACAATCCCCATTCCACCGCGGCCCAGCTCTTTGATGATGGTGAAGCCGGGGATACTCGGCGGCAGCGGCCCGTTCTCCGGATTTGCAGCACGTGCAAAGTCCTGCGTGTTGGCGTTCTTGGTGACCTTGTCCTGAACCGGCGCAAATTGCTCTGGCCTCTTTGGAATCGTCGATCCATCGACTTCGGGAAATAGATCTCGCAGAACTTCATCGCTCTCTGGAACCAATCCCGCGAATTCTTGAAGAGTCGGGGTCTCCCCCGCGTTTCGTCGATATTCCAACTCAATCGAAACCAAAGCCCGCACGAGGGCCATGAGTTCCGGCCCTTCACAACCACCCAGGTAATCCTTGATGGCCGGACGGTGCTTCTCCAGTAGCGCGACTTCGAAGGAATCGCACACCGAGTCGATCCGTTTCTGGGCCTCGAACGACAATGCGGAGTCGGAGGAGGGGGTTTCCTGGTTCATCGAACAAGACCTTTGCTGCCCAAGGGAGCTTGGGAGATGACAACAAGAACGTTGACTTTTTCAGGCAGGCTGACATTTTGCCAACCGTTGCCCACTCAGGTACTCCGCGAATGCCAACGGCGCCCCGCACGAATTTTCGAAAATTTTAAATTTGGAGAGGTTGTACGCGAGATTAAGACAAGACCTGTTGATCATTTGTCCAACGTTCGCGGATGGTGTTCAATCGCCTTTCGACAGTGCTGACCGATCGTTGAATTTTCTGAGCAATTTCCTCGTTCGAGTATCCTTCCAACCGGTAGAGCGCCACCTCCTTGTAGCGGTCTTCCTCAAGGCTCGCGATCAAACGTGCAAACTCTTCGGTCATTTCAGCCGCGAGAGCAGGATTCAGTTCTCGGCTCAAGACTTGGAGGACGATGGGGTGTCCGTCTGCGTCCTCACCATCGAGCAGCTTGTCCACATCTCGCTTGATTGCGTGGTCGCCGGCCAGTTTGTTGGCGACCTTCCGTCGGGTGATCATCGCAAGCAAACCCCAAAGATCGTTTCGGTCTTCGAGTTTCGAAAATCGCCCTTTCTCGGCGGCGAAGATGAAACTTTTGAACGCGCTGAGCGCGACATCTTCTTCGTTGGAAACGGCGCTGTACCTGCCGTTGAGCATACGCCGAGCAAGTTTGACGAGCCGCTCGAAGAACCCGTCCCAGAGTTTCTGGACGGCTTCACGATTTTTTTCATGCACGAGTTGCTCGATGTAGCGAGAGATTGACTCAGACACCTCTACCTCCCAGGGATTCTGTTGTACGGAATTTTCCTTCCCTGTTATACAACACTCCTGGTTGACATGGTAGTGTCAGCTGCTTGTCTTTGGAAAGAAATTGGAAAAGCGTAGCAAGGACAGACACAGTCACTGGCAATTGAGAGGAAGCAACAATACGGCCGGCGCGAGAGTCTCAGGAAGCCAAGTTCCGACCGTACGGTACACCAGACAACTGTCCTACATTGATACGCAACGGTGGCGATTCCTGCGCCAAAGTGCAAAGGACGGGCGGATCAAATCGGTCAGCGGCCCTTGCGGCGGGCGTATTCGTTGACGACCTCGACCTGTTCTTCGGTCTCGACCGAGCCCGGACGTAATCGGCGGATTTTTGACAATGCGTTCCGAGCGTTGAGTCCCTGCTCGACGAAATAACAGGCCAGAATTGTTCCGGTTCGTCCCATCCCGGCGGAACAATGGACGGCCACGCCCATTTGTTGATCGGTCGCGCCACGGATGTTCGAGATAATCTTCTCGACCTGCTCTTGCGTGGGAGCCGTCATGTCCGGAATCGGTTCGTGGACGTTCATCAGTCCCGCATCGTTAATCCATTCGCGCGGCGGAGATTCTTCGGTCAGCGAGATGATTAGCTGGATGCCCTGGTCACGCAGCCACTGGAACTCTTCCGGTTCCACCGGTTCGGCCATCCCGGCAAGCAACGGTTTGTCGATCCAAGAAAATCCGTGGGTTTTGGACATGAGAGATGACCGTGAGACAAGGAAACACTGGGAGCAGCGGCGAGACGGAAGCGACAACGCTATTTCGAGTCAGGTGTTCTTCAAAGGCTTCTGCCCAAAGTCGGTTCGCATGGCGTTCGTCTGTTCCCAAACCTTTGGCGACGTCTGCAGAAAGTCTATCAAATTGCCGGTCGAAATCCCGAGGAATTTGGCGGCGTCGGACACCCTCGCCTGAAATGCGTGGAGCACGTCGAGAACAAATCCCACAGTCGGCCAGAACTTTGGATTCTTCTTGTTGAGCTTCAGTTTGCCCTGGTTGCCGAAAGTGTCTGCCAAATCGTGTTCGGCCAAAAGCTCCGAAAGGTCCGATGTGCGGACATCAATTTCGTGCCGGAGGTGCAAGTAGAACGCTTCGCGCAGACGTCGCACCGCCTTCTCCCGGTTTTCGTGTTGGGAGCGACTTTCTTCGGCAATCACGAGCAGCCCACTTGGTGTGTGGCGCAGACGGACAGCCGAACTCGTTTTGTTTCGCTTCTGTCCTCCTGGTCCGCTGGCTCTGTATGTGTCCACTTCACACTGGCGCATCAGTTCGTTGTCACTTAACGAAGCCCATTCGTCACGTGTGGCTGTTGTCATTGGTTTTGCCTTTCCGAAGATTGGACTTCGTAGTCTTCCGGACCGACCTTGGGTTCTTCCTACTTGTAGACTCCTTCGGCACAATGGGGTTCACACAAAAACATTGTTCGCGTTGGGCCAGACGGAATCTTGGCATTATAGCAGGTGCAAATTTCTAAAAACTGGAATGTCGGCGAGTGACCTCGAGTTGGTGTACAATGCCCGAAGTCAAGGAATCGAAATCGTCCAGACGCGAGACTCCGACAACCATCGCCCCAAGCAACAAGGAGCCACCACCATGCAGCGATGTCCCGACTGTAATGTGCTTTTGACGGAAGAAGAATCGCAGTGGGGAGGTTGCCCATTCTGCGAAGAAGAACCGATTCCTGCCGAAGAGCCAGTCGCCACCTGGACTAAACAGGACTCCCCGCCGCGACCGCCTCATCGCTGGCGGTTCCTCGTGAGTGTGGCCATCACATGTTTTTTGTTGGGTGGTGTCAGCGGGTTTTCGCTGCGCACCTGGACATCCGCCGAAACGACGAAACCCGCGCCGCAGGAGTCGCCATCGATCACGACCCTTCAGGACCAAATCGCACAAGTCCGAGGTCGCGTGAAAGAACTCGAAGCGAGCGTGGCCAAACTTGCCAAACAAAAGGACTCTCAAACAAAAGACTCGAAAGCGGCCAACAAACGTACGAAACATAACGAGCCCAATGCCCCCAAAGAACAACGAGAGACGAAACAAATTATCAGCCTGAAACCCCAACTGACGCTCGGCAAGAAAGTTGTCGGGGGGATCATCCAGGAAGCAAAATCGATCGCAAAAAACGCGATGTACTTTCGCGTCCGGACGCCCAACAAGGCAAAATGGGTTGACCTCAAAGTCAATAAGAACGGCGGACAAATCCGAGGCTATCGGATGAAATCGCTCGGCAACGGCGCCCACGAATTTACTCTGCGGCGGCTCACCCCCGGTGAACTACTCGAATGGGAGTACTGCTATCAAAACGGTGGAGGCCAAAAACAAACTGGATTCCAGTGGCGAGCGTGGTTCACTCGCCCCAAATGATCTCAACACCGAATTATATAGCTGTCTCGCTTGATGAGAGATGAAGGGCTCTGTTTACTTCCCTCTCCCCAAACTTGGGGAGAGGGAACGAGGGTGAGGGGTTGCCAGGCCAACTCGGTTTACACTCCCGATGAGAAAACACGAAGGGAAAACTTCCCAATGAGCAAACGAGCCGCAAAAGAATATCGTTACGAAAAACTCACCTGGCCTGAGATCAATGATGCCATCGAATTGCGGAAGGTGTGTATCGTTCCTTGCGGTGCCGTCGAACAACATGGTCCACATCTCCCACTCGATGTGGACCTGATATGCCCAACAGAGATCGCCCGTGGAGCCGGTCGGACGATTCCGGAGAAAACATTAGTTTTGCCGACCGTCGCCTATGGTTATACCGGTCATGTCATGGATTTCCCCGGCACAATCAATCAGCACTTCGAGCACTTTATCCATCATGTTCTGGATATCACCAAATCACTCGCATATCACGGCTTCAAAAAGATCATCTTGTTGAACGGACACGGCTCGAATATGCCGAATTTAGACTTGGTGGCCAGGCGTACAAATCTTGAGACAGATGCTGAATGTGTACTGGTCGCCTGGTGGAACTTATTAACTGTCGATAAAGAATTCTTGCCCAACTGGAGAGAAAGCCGGTTTCCAGGAGGTTGTGCTCACGCCGGAGAGCTTGAGACATCACTATATATGTATCTTGATGGTGATAACGTCCGTACAGATCTTATCCAAAGTGGGATTATTAGTTTCAACGAGGAAGAAAGCCCGTTCAACTGGGTCGACCTATTTGCTGCCGGACCTGCGACCAGCGTTTCCTGGACAAGTAGTTATTCCGAAACGGGAGTCTTGGGGGAGGCAGAACTCGCGAGTGCCGAAAAAGGTAAGCGAGCCTATGAGGAAGCGGTGAAACAGCTTGTTCGCTTTGTGAATTTCTTTAAGGATCGGGCCAAAGATCAACGCCGCGAGCGCCACCGCAAGAAACCAACGACGCCAATTCCCTGGGATCAAGAACCACTTCCCGATCGGCCCGGAGAGTAACGAATGAATATAGCCGACATTAAATTGACCGGATTGGCAGGAGCGACCGTGGAAGGCGGCTGGACAGACGAACTTCAACCAGAAGACAATCTGCATACCGTTGTAGAAGTGGTCACCGACGAAGGGTTAGTTGGAATCGGCAGTTCGATGACAAGTAAGTCCCTTGTCGCGGCTTCGCTCGAGTTACTCAGGCCAATGTTGATTGAAGAACGTGCCGACGAACCAGCCCGCGTGACCGAGAAACTTCGACAGAATACCTTTTGGCAGGGGCGAGGTGGCGCCGTCGAACATGCCATCAGCGGCATCGATATCGCCTTGTGGGACTTGATGGGAAAGATATGTCAACAACCCGTCGCCCGACTCCTTGGAGGATATTATCGAGAAAAGGTTAAGCCCTACGGATCGCTTCTTTTTGATGAGCCCGAGCCGCTTCGAGAAAAACTCCGGCAAGCCGTTGATCGTGGCTTCAAGGCCATCAAGCTCGGATGGCGTCCGTTCGGACGACGTGATTCTCGAACCGATGAACTCTTGGTTCGGACCGCACGCGATGCTGTTGGGCCAGACATCGAGTTGATGGTGGATGCTGGAGGGAGCGACGCACTTTGGCCACATGGTTTTAAGTGGGCCCTTCGGACTGCCGAGATGTTAGCCGACTACGACGTGGTCTGGTTTGAAGAACCACTTCCCCCGGATGACCTCGATGGTTTCATAGAACTCCGGCGACATTCCCCGGTGCCCATAGCGACCGGAGAAGTTCTAACACGCCGACAATGTTTTCGGCCATTCTTGGAACAGAAGGCGACAGACATTATTCAGCCCGATTGCACCAAGTGTGGTGGCTTGACCGAGGCTTGGCGAATTGCTTGGATGGCTTACGAGCAGAATATCCAGTGGGTCCCACATGGATGGAACACGGCAGTTGGTCTGGCCGCAGATTTACAACTCGCAGGTGCGATGCCAGTGGCGCGTTATGTTGAGTACCTGACTCCATCACCATACATCGAAGAGATCATCAAAGAGCTGTTCCGGTTGGATGATCAGGGATACTTGGCTATTTCTACGCGACCAGGATTGGGTATTGAAATCAATGACGAGGCGTTAGCTCGGTACGGATGTTGATGCTGTCTTGGTTTTAGTAGTAGGCACACTCGGAATGCGAAATAAATGTGTGTCCGGTTTCTTGAGG
>CAYYUU010000368.1:0-7208 GCA_964474955.1 uncultured Alcaligenaceae bacterium
ACTGCAGAGGTGGGCTTGCATGCCCCGGAACTAATGTTGGCTCCCCGCGGGTACTCCATAGGTTCAGCAAAAGTACACCTATTCACGAACACCGCAGAGGTTTTTTTCTTTTTGCCTGACGAAGGCATTGTAAGCAATCGCAATCCCCCAAAGCAAGGGTATAGTTTGATTCTGAGAAAAAAACGAATCTAGAAAGGGAAAAGACTCCGCACTCGGGCAAATAGGTTGATGCCCGGACTATACAGAATAGCAAATCTCCCGCCCCTCTGTATTGTTTTCTCTTCTCCAAACTACGCCCCGACGGTCTGTCGTTTTTCCGCGATGAGCTTCAAGAGTGCCTTCTGGGGATCGGCAAACTTCTTGATTCCTTCAGCCATGAGTGTATCTTCCAGATGTTGGATGTCGACTTTTTGGCCAATTTCGGAAACAACGTCGTCGGGCGGCAGTTGGTCCACTTGCTTGGTGAACGTTCGTCCGCTTTGTTCGACGGCGTCGTTCGTCGGAGGGGGATTCGTCTCGATGTCCGAGCCAGCAAACGCCTCGACGTATTTCCAGGCCGGATCTTCGGGCTTCTTGGTCCCCGTACTGGCGAAAATCATCTCTTGTTGCAGAGGCAAGTTCTTGTCCGCCCAGAACTCTTGATTTGTCTTCCAAATTTGTTTCGCGTTGACGATGCCGACGAGTCCCTGAGCTGCGTCCGACAGTGTCGGCACATGTTTTTCCGTATACACATCGACGCGACTGACGAAGATACTGTAAACCGATTTGAAAAGATCGCGTGAGTTCCGCCGTTGTGCCCCGCGCCAGGCGGCATCTCGTGCAATCGTGTATTGTCTTGGCGTAAAAATCAAAGTCACGTTGACCGTCACACCCGCCGCCACCAACTCTTCGAGCGCCCCGAGCCCGCCTTCGGTCGCCGGAACTTTGATCATCCGGTTCTTGTGGCCCGCACTCCATTTCTGGCCCAACTCGATGTATTGCTTGGTCCGCTCGGCAACTGGGATGTTCTTGTCTGGGTCTTCCAAAAGCGGATCGAGTTCGAAACTGACGTAACCGTTATTTCCTTTCGTCTCTTCCCAAACAGGAAGGAAGACGTCCTGCGCCTTCTGGACGAGCATGTCGGTCATCTCCCAGGCGACTTCTGCGTCGGAAAGTCCTTTGTCCATGAACTCGCGAAGTTGGGTGTCGAACCTTCCGGTCTTGATCAAATCCGAGACGATGATGGGGTTAGATGTCGCACCGGTCGCACCAAGGGCTCGGTTCTTCTGGATGAGGTCCGGATCGATCGAGTCGAGCCAGAGCTTTGTGCCGGTCTCAATGAGGGAACGCAACGGATTGGTCATGGGACGTCTTACCTCCGGTTGGGATACACAATTACCCTGCGGATAATTTAAGGCTGTTGGAATTATTGTATGGAGAATGACAAAGAGGGAAAAACGTGAGGCGAAACCGTCTTGAATAGGGCCAAGGTTGATGACCGGCACTGGTCTCCAACGAAACTCCCCAAACGATTTTCCCGTGACAAATCCTGACGAAGCCGAGAAGATGGAACGACAACATAAATATTCTCCCTTCCCGATCTTGCATCCAAAAACGGATAGCGCGAACGCACCGAAAGTAATGCGTCGTCGTATTCTTGATTTTTCCGCGCCCTGATTTTGGCCGAATGGGCTCTAGTTTAGTAGGAACGGCACTCAAAGATCGGAACCCTGTTTTCCACAGCGGTGGTGCGCAGCGGCCGTCCGCAAGATCGAGTTCTCTCCATCCCAATGCAGGATCATCTGAAAACGAGAAAGTGGCATGAGCAGCACACATCCCGACCACGATGCTCGGGGCGACCAAGTCATCGCCGGTCACCTCGACGCGTAGGCACACGGTAATGCTCCCGAACCCGAGTGCGGCGGCCTACTTTGACACAGCGAGAATCTACCATGACCGAATTTACCTGCCCGTCTTGCGAGAAAAACTTTCGCACACAAAGCCAAATTGCTGGAAAACGAATTCGTTGTCCCCAATGTAAAAGCCCGATTCGAATTCCAGTCACCCAACAGGCTGTCAACGGTCCCGCCAACGAACCGTCTCGCTCATCGTACAGCCACACTTTGGAATCTCCGCACAACGACCCGCCTGCCGACATCGACCGTGATGAACGCGTCGACCAAATCATTGCCGACTACCTCAGCGCTCAAGCACGTGGTGAAGCCCCCGAACCCGATGAGCTGATGGCCGAACATCCCGACCTTGCAGACAGCCTCCGTAGTTTCTTTGCGAACGACGACGCCATGCGAAAAGTGGCCGGCAGTCCAGACGAATCTGCCGAAGATTTGCCGACGATTCCGCCTTCTCCGGGCAACGAAGATCCGGCAACTTTGCCGCCTGCGAATGCAATCCAAGACACGGCCACGATTCCTCCGACAGAACCTCGCACGGCTTCGCCGGAGGTATCGTTGGACCACGTCCAGGTTCCGGGATATGAAATCCTCTCGGAACTCGGTCGCGGGGGAATGGGCGTTGTCTACAAAGCGCGACACGTCAAGCTCAATCGAGTTGTTGCCCTCAAGATGATCCTCTCCGGCGGACACGCTTCGTCCGAGGACATCGCGAGGTTCCTGGCCGAAGCCGAAGCCGTAGCGACGTTCACCCATCCCAACATCGTCCAAGTCTACGAAGTCAGTCACCACAACAACTTGCCGTTCATGGCATTGGAATTCGTCTCGGGTGGGACGTTGGAGGATCGTCTCAAAGGGGGACCGTTCCGACCCAAGACGGCAGCCCGGTTGATGGAACAAATTGCCCACGGTATGAACGCAGCTCACCAAGCGGGTATTGTCCATCGGGATTTGAAGCCCGCGAATGTCCTGGTTACAAAGGACGGTGTTCCCAAAGTAACGGACTTCGGTTTGGCCAAAAAAGTCGAAGGCGGAGCCGGTTTAACGGCCACCGATGCCATCATGGGCACACCCAGCTACATGGCTCCCGAGCAAGCTGCCGGAGACGGCAAACGTGTCGGACCCGCTGCCGATGTGTATGCCCTCGGAGCAATTCTTTACAGGTGCTTGACCGGTCGTCCTCCGTTCCAGGCGGGGACACCTCTGGACACCATCTTGCAGGTCGTCAGCGAGGAACCCATGTCACCGAGTCAAATCAATTCGAAGGTCCCCAAGGACCTGGAGACAATTTGTCTGAAATGTTTGAACAAAGACCCACTCAAACGATATGCCAGTGCCGAAGCGTTCGGCGATGACCTCAGGCGGTATCTCAACGATGAGCCAATCAGTGCGCGACCTGTCAGTCGAACCGAACGGATGGTCAAGTGGGCCCGACGCAACACGGCTGTAGCTGCCTCTTTGTTGGCAGTATTTCTGGTGTTGGTCTTGGGGGTGGCGATGAGCACCTGGCAGGCGGTTCGTGCGACGATCGCCGAAGGAGAAGCGAAAACGAACGAAGAACTCGCCAAGGCCGAAGCCGAGAGAGCAAACCAGAACGAGAAGGATGCTAAAGAGCAGGCAGGGATAGCCAAGAAGGCTAAACACAAAGCCCAAACACAAGCCAAGCTCGCCAAGGCCGAAGCGGACCGCGCGACGAAGGCACTCGACCAGGCTGAACATGCGCTGTACCTGTCGAAGCTCGATCAGGCCGCGTTTGTGTACCAAAAGGAGCCTTACAAAGCGCTGGAGTATCTCCACGATTACCGCTTCTGTCCAATTCATCGGCGTTGCGCCATCTGGCGGTTCTACGAACGGCAATGCACGAAATGGCACAAGAATACACTCAGGCAGCAAGGCTCGGTCACGTGTGTGAGTTTCAGCCCCGATGGAAAAACTATCGTCTCCAGCGATAGTCGCGGAATGATCAGACTTTGGAACGTCCAGACCGGTCAGGTAATGGCCACTTTCACAGGACATTCCCCAAAACGAGTCAAAGGCAAGCTAAGTTGGCCCAGCATTATCTCGTCAGTGATTTTCAGTCCCGATGGAAAAACTCTTGCTTCCGCAAGCGGTGACCGAATCGATGCGAATCGCCCCGGAGAGATCATACTTTGGGACGTGAAGACAAGAAAAGCCAAAGCGACTCTCAAAAGTCCCGGAAGCTCTGTCCTGTCAGTGAGCTTCAGTCCCGATGGAAAGACCCTCGCTTCGGCAGGTCACCACTTTGACAAGAGCACCAAGAAGTTCTGGGGGGAGGTCAATCTCTGGGACATCAAGACCGGCCAAGTGATAACCAGTCTCAAAGCACATACAAGCAAAGTCTACTCCGTGATTTTCAGTCCCGATGGAACAACTCTCGCGTCCGCCAGTACAGGGATCGCACTCTGGGATCTGACCACAGACCAAGATGGCGTAGTCCGCTCCGCTCAGGTTCGGGCCACTTTCAATGGACATACTAGAGGGGTTAGGTGCGTGCGTTTCAGTCCGGATGGAAACACCCTCGCTTCGGCTGGTGCAAGTCATGACGCTCAAACCAGGATGACCTACGGAGAGGTCAAACTGTGGGACGTAAAGACCGGTGTGGAAAAATATACTCTCCAAGGACACAAGTCTATGGTCAGCTCGGTGAGTTTCAGTCCTGATGGAAAAACCCTCGCGAGTAGCAGTGGCCCTGAGACCAGTGGTAGTGGTGCGAACGTTGAGGATGGCGTGATTAAACTCTGGGACCTGTCCACTGGACAACCACTAACTTCTTTGCGAGGTCATAGCTTAATGGTCAGCTCAGTGCGTTTTAGTCCCGACGGGAGAACTCTCGCTTCCGCTAGTTTCGACTCAACCATCAAGCTCTGGGAGATCGAGTTTGGCCAAGAAAAGGCAACTTTCAAAGTACACAACAGCTTTAGCAGAGATCCTACATCAATAACTTTCAGTCCTGATGGAAAGACCCTGGCTACGTCAACAGCTAATGCAAACACGATCAAGCTTTTGAACGTTGTGACAGAAAAAGAGATAGCAACATTCAGAGGACGCGTTGTGAGTTTTAGTCTCGATGGAAAGACTCTCGCCTGGGCACGTTCTCAGACCATCAAACTTTGCGACAGCAGCACCGGCCAAGAGAGGGCCTCGCTCATGGGACATTCTGGCACCGTCTATTCTTTGATTTTCAGTCCCGATGGAAAAACCCTCGCCTCGAGAAGTTACGATTCCAGGACCAGGCAAGGAGAGATCAAACTCTGGGACATAAAAACAAGACAAGAAAAAGCCGTTCTCAAAGGGCGCCCAATCGGCACTGGGTCTTTGAGCTTCAGTCCTGATGGACAGACTATTGCAATGGCGAGTTACAACTTCAGGACCAAGATCGGGGAGATACGACTCTGGGACGTGCAGACAGGCGTAGAACACTCCACTATTACTTTTCAAGGTCATACAGGGCGTCGCCCATATTGGAGTATCAGCCCCGACGGGAAAACTCTCGCTTTGGCAGGTGAAGTCGCCAACAAGTATCGAGAAATCAGACTCTGGGATGTCGCGACAGGACAAGCAATAGCCACTCTCAAGGGACATCAAGATATTGTGACACCTATGATTTTCAGTCCCGATGGACTAACTCTGGCTTCCGTTAGTAGGGGGCCTCTTGTCCAGGCCGGTGGCCCTCGACTGCCAGGAGAAATCAAACTCTGGGATGTGAAGACCGGGCGTGAAAAAGGCACGTTCACGGGGCATAAAGGGCAAGTCCTGGACGTGAGTTTCAGCCCCGATGGCAAGACGCTCGCGTCAGCTGGCGGAGACACTGGCCCGCTTTCCGACCATATCCCGGGAGAGATCAAACTCTGGGATGTCGCGACAGGAAAAGCAATAGCTACTCTCACAGGGCATTCAAGCACTGTTTGGTCTGTGAGTTTCAGTCCCGATGGGAAAACCCTCGCCTCGGTAAGTCAGGATAGAACCGTCAAACTCTGGGACATCATGCCAAATCCGGAAATAGCCACTCTCAAAGGGCATACAGGTACTGTCACATCCATGAGTTTCGACTCCAAGGGACAGACGCTTGTTACGGTAAGTCGAGATAAGACAATCAAACTTTGGGACGTGAAGAAAGGGCAAGTAAAAGCCACGCTCCTTGGACATTTGAGGGGGGTTCTCGCTGCAGGGATAAGCCCCGACGGCAAGATTGTTGCTTCGGTCAGTGCAGCCTATGGCCGAAGAACAGAGAAGCAGGATGGGGGAATCAAATTCTGGGATGCCACCACAGGAAAAATCAAAACAACACACAAACTAAATTCGATATGGGTCCGTGCAGCTTTCAGTCCGGATGGAAAAACTCTCGCATTGACAAGCAGCCTCGCCGGACCCATCACACTTTGGGACGTGCAGACCGGAAAAGTAACTCACTCAGTCGGAGGCCCCAGGCTCACTGTCAGCTCCATGTGTTTCAGTCCCGATGGAAGAACTCTTGCATCGGCAAGTCCATTCGGCGGACCTACCAAGCTCTGGGACGTCAAGTCGGGTAAAGTCGTAGCTACGCTGAAAAGGGTTTCTAAATTTTCTATCTCCTCAGTGAGTTTTAGCCCTGATGGAAAAACCCTCGCTTTGTCAGGCGGACGGAACGATTTCAAGGCTCGAAAATCTTGGGGAGAGATCAGACTCTGGGATGTGAAGACGGGCAAAGACGGCGTGGTCCGCTCCGCTGATGCTCGGGCCACTCTGATACAGCCGCACTCTGTCACCTCAATATGCTTTAGTCCCGACGGAAAAACTCTCGCTTCGGGAAGCGCGGTGGGAACTAGAAGAGACATCCATCAGGGAGAAATCAAACTTTGGGACGCCAATACAGGCCAGGAAAAGCTTACTCTGAACGGACACACAAACTTTGTTGTTGCTCTCAGTTTCAGTCCCGATGGACAAACGCTTGCCTCGGCAAGTTCCGACAAAACCATTAAACTCTGGAACGTCGATACAGTGCTCGCCGAAGCCGCAGCAAAACGCCGAGCCTTGGCCCAGAACAAAGCCAAACCCCAAAACTAATGCTTGGACCTACAAAGTTACCCACAACGTCAACAGGCGAAACCTCGTCGAGACCGCGACGGTTTTTTCCCTCAGCCAGACCTGGAGCGAAAAAGACCACTTCCCAAAATTCCGACCGCGACGACCGCGTCAACCAGATCATCGCCGACTACCTCGACGCCAAGGCCAGAGGTCAGGCGCCCGAGCCCGAGGCACTGCTCGCTCAACACCCCGATCTGGCTGATACTCTGCGCGACTTCTTCGAAAGCGACCAGG
>CAYYUU010000369.1:0-7193 GCA_964474955.1 uncultured Alcaligenaceae bacterium
CGAACTGGGCGAGGCTTACGTGAACCAATTGCGAGGGAACCGTGATCTCGTCCGGCAGATGGTCGTCGCCAAACCGTCCGTCGCCGTCACGGTCAAGGATCCAGAGGACAACCCCCGGATGGTCGTCTTCGGAGAGGCCATGCAACTCGCCACCGACGAAGCCGATTTCCGCACGAACGATCCGTATCTCGACCTCGTGGCCAGTTCGTTCAGTTGGCTCGCCGACCGCCCCGGGACGATCGGAATCCCACCGAAAAAGAGCAACTATTACAAGATGAAGGGCAACGTCAGCGCCGTGCGTATGATCTTCCTGCCGTTCGGGTTGCTCACCCTCGGGCTCTTCGGGATCGGAGTTGGCGTGTGGGTCGTGCGACGACGGTAGAAAATAGGGAGCAGGGATAGGAAACAGAAAGGCAGCTTCGGCGAAACCCGTGAGATTTGACGTAATTCATCGTTGATTCGGTGTTCGCTCGCCAATCCGACCCGATACACAACAAGGACCCGACAAGACGAATACCATGAACCTCAAACGAACCCTCACCCTCTTTGGCGTCTTGATTGCCATGCTCTGGATCTTCGGCATCATTGTCGAGAGCCGAAAAGGAGCCGCCGAGAGCGAATATCTATTCCCCAAACTCCAAAAATTTGCACCAAAAATAACGACCGTGGAAGTGAAGAAAGGGGAGGGAACGTATACCTTCAAGAAACAGGATGACGGCTCGTGGACCTTGAACGAGCCCGGGAGCGATGTCTCGTATCGTGTGGCCACGAGCAAAGTCGAACAACTCATTTCCCAGGTCCGCAGCGCCACAAAAGTCGAGGACACCGACTTTACCCAAAACAAGGCCACGGAGAAACTCGACGACCCACCGGTCACCGTCAAGATCGCATCGCCGGACAGTTCTTGGACCCTGAAACTCGGCAAGCAAAGTGGGGACGAGAAGTTCGTGGCCGTCATTTCGAGCGAGCGGCCCAACCGTATCTACGCCATGGAAGCCGCGAGCATCGACGAAGCCCTGACCGAGAACATGAGGACGTTCCGCGACACCACGCTCCTGGACGTCACGTCGAAAAATTCCCAATACCTCAGCATCGTCGAACGCGGCGGCAAGCAACCCGACGAGTTCGTCGTCGACTACGACAAGACCGAGGATTTGTGGCGGTTCAAGAAACCCAAGAACTTCGGCGTGGCCGACGTCTCGGGGGGGAAGAAGGACAAAACAAGCCGACCGGGTCTGGCATCGTTGCTCGACGCGGTCGGCAAGATTCGCGTCACCGATCCGAAGTATTTCGAGGACAAGGCCAGCTTGATCGAACGAGGCAAGGAGGCTTTTCGGATCACCGTCGCCTACGAAGAGGGAAAAGGGTTCGACGCCAAAAAACGACTCGTCAAGCGAACCCTTCTCGTCGGGCCAGAACTCAAGAAAAGCAAACGACGTTACGTCCGACTGGTTGGGGACGAATACGTCGCGACGATCTCCTCCGACGTCATGAAGCCAATCATCGAGGCCGTGAATAACCCGGAATTGTATCGGAGTCGCGATCTCGTGTTCCCGACTCCGACCAAAGCCAAGGGCATGGAACTCGCCGACGGAGAGAAGAAAAGCATCCAACTACTCAAGGGCGGGATGGAGGCTTGGACCGTCCGCGCCAAAGGGATGAAGGAAAGTGCCCCTGCCGACACGAAGGTCGTGAACGACCTGCTGGAGGCCCTCCACGGCGACAACAAGATCAAATATTTTCTGAAGCAGAAAGACAAGGACGCAGCCTTCGGGTGGGATCAGCCCAAGCAACTCCCGAGAGTCGACATCTATTTCAGCGGCGTAACCCAAGATCCCAAGAATCCCAAGCTCACGGCCACAAAACCGGACGTCAGCTTGTTGTTCGGTCGCCAGGAGGGAGACGTCGTCTACGTCAAACGGACTCGGGGCAGCGGAGAAGTCGACCGCTTCGCCTACCCGCTAGAGATACTGGACAAGTTGAAACTCGATCAGGGATATCTCGCCTACCTCAAACGGGAATTGTCGCCCCTCCAAGAAGACGAGATCGCGAAAATCACAATCGACCAAAGCGGACGCGAGGTGGTGATCGAGAGGAAAGCAGCGGGGTGGAAGATGCTCAAGCCCAAGAACCTCCCGAAACGAGGTCCCGACCCATTCCAGGTCGCCGAGTTGATTCGGACGTTGAGCGGTCTGGACGTCGTCGAGTGGCATGCTCCCATCGACAAGGAAACGAAGGTCTCGGAGTATGGCCTCGGGAGAGGATCGTTCAACATTAAGGTCGAGTTCAAAGGGAGCGACAAGAAAAAGCTCAAGACTCGCGTGTACGAATTTGGCAGTACCCAGACAAAAGGAACCAAAGGCGTCTTCGCCCGCGTGAGCGGGACCGACACGGTTTTCCTTGCAAAATCTTCTACCGTCGATGATCTACGCACGATGGAATTGCGTGACCGCACGGTCCTGGGGATGGATCCCTCGAAGATCCGTGAGGTCGTCCTCCGAGATTGGGAAAGCCAGGGGCTCCACTTTGTGCTCAAGGCAACGAGGGAGAGCGCGACGGCTTCGTGGACGGCCAAGTCAAAATCCGCCCGAGCGACTCAATTGGAAAGCCTTCCCTTCGCCCCACTGAATGACCTCGCTTCGGCGAAGCTGGATGCCTTCTTGCAAAGACTGTCGTCCATGAAGGCAGAACGGTTCTTGGAAGAATCCGGCGGAATGCGACGGGACCAAAAACAACCTGACGGAGAATATTCTCTGGTCGTTGACGTCAAGGTAGCCGGGGAGAAAAAAGGCGAATTGCAAACATACACGCTCCACATCGGCCGCCAAAACCCAAAAGAGACTGGGTACTATGCAGAACTCAAAACGGTGCCCAGTTCGATCAACCCACTGCCTGGTGTTGTCCTCTTGTTGCCCAAGTTGCCGTGGGAGGACATTCTGAAAAATCAACTCAACTACTTTGTGAAGAAGTAGACCGAGTCGTCCAGTTACTCCGAAAACTCTACCTACCAGGCCTGCGGATTTCTTCCGACGGGCCTGTGTCTTGTAGATAGGCAAACTCCAACAAAGTACTATAATTAACACATCTGAGTTCTCGGTCTTGATCGAGCGTGGGCCTTCCGCGGTCGACCAACGCCTCCACGGCATTATTTCTTTGCGCCAAGTTTCACTGAGGTGTTGGAAGACGCCGAGACATCGAAACAACTTGATTTGCTACGCATGACATCAGGATTGGAAGACGATGCCGGAAAAAGACGAACTCTTGAAGCAAAAACAACGATGGCGAGAGACCGCCGCCCTTCTTGGGCTCCCTCTCGACGATGAACCCGAAGAAAACGCAGACCAAATCGACGCAGAAGCCGGTAAGACGTCGGAGGAACCGGGCGACGTGGCCGTTTTGGCCAACGAGGAAGAACCAGAGACCGCAGGCGAAGTCGCCGAGGAGGTTGACATCGTCGCAGAGGGCGACGTCCACATCATCGAAGATCCCGAAGATGCCGACGATGAGAACGATTGGAGCTACGACTCCGAAGATCAAGACGAGGTGGACTCAGGCGAACCGGAGGAATTACAGGACGACTTTTCGGGGCAACACAGCGAATTTTGGGAGGACAACGACGACTCCATGCTCTCGTTTCGCTCCCGAGAAGACACATCGACCGAAAAGACAACGAACCCCGAGAACATAGCTTCGCCGAGCAGTTCGGAAATCCAGCCGGTAGAAACACCTCAATTACCAGAAGCCGAAGACCTCCCGGACGACGAAGACGAAGTAGCCACGGAGGACGATCAACCGGTCGTGGGATGGACCGACTTGACCGACGACGATCTCACGTTCAACCGTCCGGGCGAGCAGGCACCTTCCCAGGACGAACACACGTCCAAGGCCGAAGACCTTTCTTCCGAAGACGAATTGTTGTCCTTTCGCCGATCCTCCGAGGAAGATCTTTCGGAGGACGACAGTTCGGACGATGACCTAGAGGAAGACGACTCGGATAGCTTGATCGAAATCGACGAGGACCAAGAAGATTCTCAAGACCAAGGAGACGAGGACGAAGACGAAAAAGACGAAGACGAAAAAGACGAAGACGATAAAGAATCTCGCCGAGGAAGAAGGCGAGGGAGACGCGGCGGACGCCGGTCTCGAAAATCCCGCACCGAAGGGAAGAAACAATCCGACGAGGAGGAAGAGCAGGACGAAGAAAACAAGGCGGAGGATTCCGACGACGATTCCTCCGACGAAGGCGACGAGGACACGAAAAAGAAACGCGGACGGTCGCGGTCCCGCAAGCGAAAGAAAGATCGCGACGACAAGTCCAACTCCAAGAAAGACGAGAACGGATCAGGAAAGACTTCCGGGTCGAAGAAGCAGCGAAAACGCCAGGAAGAAGTCGTCTCGGACGAACCCGAAGAAAACCAGAGTAGTCCGGACGACGAAGACGCCCTGGACGACGAAGACACGCGAGACATGTTCGAGAACTGGAGCGTGCCGTCCTGGCAAGAAATCATCTCCTCGCTCTACCGACCGGAACGCTAACCGAAACTGGAACACGGACGCAGGACACACACATACACGAATTGACATCTGAAAGAGAAGCTATTCGTCATGGCAAACGTAATCGTCGACGTGGTCGGGCCCGATGAACTCCCGACAATCGTCGAACTCTATAATCAATGTTACCGACCATCTCGCCAGGCCGAGTCGTTCGAAAAACGCTTTCGTGGGAGTTACAACATCCTCCACATGGTCGCTCGGTTGCCCGACGATACCCCCGTCGGGTTCTTCCTGGGTTACGAAATCAAGCCAACCATTTTCTACGCTTGGTTCTACGGAGTGCTGCCCGATCATCGCAGGCAAGGCATCGCCACGCAACTGATGGAAGCGGCTCACTCGTGGGCGAGAGAAAACGACTACGAGTACATTCGTTTCGAATGCCACAACCAACACCGTCCGATGTTGCACCTGGCCATTTCCCTCGGTTATGACATCGTCGGGATTCGCTGGGACCCGGACCGTGCGGACAACCTTGTCATTTTTGATAGGTGGCTTGAATAGACTATTGGCTCTTCGTTGGCGCGGGTTCGGATCACGAAAGATTTTGTAGTGACGCCTTTCTCTCGGGCGGACGGATCAATACGTGTCGTATTTGTTGTGGGCCGGAGAGTGTGCTTTTTCGCTGGGAAACGGTTAAAGACAAGTGTCCAGTTTTGGAAGTTTGTCCTTATCTACTTACTTTGGGCTCGCTTGTCCTTGCCGCTTCGACGCGGTTGAGCCTCGGGATCGTCTTCGGCCAACACGATTTCACGGTCGCGTCTTTCTTGCCCTCGGTGCTTGGAGAAGGGACATTTCTCCATTTCCTTCGTTCCGTCGAGACACACTCGCCCAACCCAGCCACGGCAGAAATTTGTCGCCGTGCTCCACGAACTACATGCTGCCGTTCGCGAACGAGCCGACTTCATGAGCGCCGTCACCGAGGTGAGTCCTCGGGTCCAGGAAGCGTTGACCATCTTGGCGGCGGGTGGGCTCAACGCCTCGCGGCTCGCCGACGCCACGGCTGCCGTGAAGTAGTTGCTGACGACAATGCACCAACATCGACTCCAACGACTTCGGACTGCAGGTTTTTCCGACGACCAAGCTCTCGAAATTTCCCGTCTCCATACTTCGAATTTTGTGTAGTGCGTAGGCTTGGCTTACGGAGATACCGCCGCTGTTATTGTGTTGTTTTGGAGCGCCTGTCCCAACGCCCACATTGAATTCCCTTCTACGCCCCCGCCAAAATTCGCTTGTGATTCGCTGCTGCTTCGCCTGAAACGCGGTCAGTGATTGTTTGACTTGGGACGTCGACTTTTTGCTCCTGCTCTTTCCGGTCCTTCTGGACATTCTCGACCTCTCGTTTGAGGTCGGCATCGATGATCGAGACGATGACTTCGTTGAGAGATTCCGGCCACCTACATCAAAACCAAACTCCAAGTCGAGAGAAACTGGACATGACCGAGCAGCCGACGAATTTCTGGAGGTGCGTCTGGACCTCCGAGTTCTTGGACCAACTCTCAGGAAATGCACCGGATGAGATGCAGACACCAGGGTTCGTACTCCTGGTCTTGCGTGCACAGGGAAAACGTGTGGCTTTGCGATGGGCCGAAGGAATCCACCGTCGAGAAACCATCACGGGGATACTCTCGGAGGTCACTCGGGATATTGGACCAGACGTCGAGCGGATAGACACCGTGAAGATTTGTCTTCCGACACGCTTCCGGGAACACAATCTTTTGGATGCTACGGATCAGAAACGGTTTTTCGGAAACATCCACCGTGGCATTCGGGGGATTGACATTGTTGTCATCGATGGCGAAGTCGCAAGTAGGCGAAATACAGAGGTAGAACTCGAACTCGACGGTGGGGAAGGGAAGACACTCTGAACCTCGACGTCGGTGAGAACGAAGTTGAACTGGACATCGATAATTTTGAAACGATTAACGAAGGAGGTGACGGAGATGGAGATGGAGATGGAGACGATGACGATGACGGAGACGATAATGGCAATGGAGACGACGATGAAGACCCAATTGATCAAACAGCCGCCGAACCCGGCGATGTTGTCGATTCTGGTAGTTTAACGTTCGGCTCCGTTTGAGGCTCTCGACTCCTGCGAGTCGAGAGCCCGCCATCTCAGATACGGAACACAATTGTTTGATTTCGGCCTTGCAATTCAGGCAAAGGTCGCGAGAGAATTGTTTAGAATTAAGTGAGAACTTGTTTCTGGATTTTGACAGGCAAGAAACAGCGACCTACCTTTGCAGTGAATCAATTTCTTTACACTCTTTGGAGGTCAAACGAATGAATGCTGCTACGGCTACTTGGATGATTGGTGCGGTTTGTGTATTGACGATCGTCGCGGTTTACTACTGGGTCGTACGCCGCGGTCAACAAGACGCCCAACAAGCACAACCACAGGGACAAGCTCCTTCGGCAGACCCGCAGTAACTCGGACGCAACGGCAGGAAGAGATTCGCAGCATTTCCCGTTCCCTGCCGACTTTCTGTTCGCAGCACCGGTGCCCCTTTGATTTTCGCCGTGCGTCTGGGTGGATTCATGAACGTTCGCAGCCATGAAAACCGTCTACTTAGACAACAACTCCACGACGCCCCTTTTGCCCCAAGTTTGGGAGCGGATGCAACCATTCTGGTTCGACA
>CAYYUU010000370.1:0-7184 GCA_964474955.1 uncultured Alcaligenaceae bacterium
GGCACTTCGAGGTGAGCGCGACAACTCTGGCCGAGTCGCCTAAACTCGCCAACCTCCGGAAACTGCATCTGAACGAAAATTCTGTTTCCCAGGAAGGATTCCAAGCACTAGCGAACTCACCCCATCTCGCGAACCTCACATACCTCAGCCTGGCTTGGACTTTTCCCACAAAGAACGCCGGTGCTTGCTTTGCAAAGTCAAAACACCTACTCAACCTGGAAGCATTGGAGTTACCAGGCGTGTACTTCAAAGACACGGGGTTCTCCCGGCTCGTAAAATCTCCGTTCGCGAAAAGTCTGAGGTGGTGTGATTTCACTGCGTGTCAAATCGGAGACGACGGAGCGAAAGCCCTGGCGGACTCGCCCAACATGGCTAACCTCGAATTCCTCGATCTGAGTTCCAACGAAATCAAGACGAATGGCATGAAAGCATTGGCTAATTCCCAGCACCTGAATAAACTTCGCTCCTTGCAGCTGGGTAGTCAAAAAGTCGGGATCACGGTGCCCAAAGCCATCGCGAACTCGTCAAGTTTAGCAAACCTCGAATCGCTCGATCTGGTGGGAACCAAGTTGGAAGACAAATCGTTTGCGGGCTTGGTGAATTCGCCAACGCTGGCCAACCTTCGGTCTCTTGACGTCCGCGCCAACAAACTCACGTCCGACAGCATCGAAGCCCTGGCCAAATCTCCGCACGTCCGCAACTTGCAGCGACTTGATTTGGATTCCAACAAGCTCGACCCCTCGGCTTTCTTCGATTCTCCAAATTCGGCCCAACTCGTCCACCTCTCGGCAAGCTATACCCTCTCCGATGCGGGCACCTTGATTCGCCTTGCGAACTCCCCAAACATGGCGAACCTCCGACACCTCGATCTCACTAATTCGAACTTGTCCATCGAGGCCATCGAAGCCCTTGCAAATTCTCCCCACCTTACGAACCTTCGGGTCCTTGCCCTCGGTCATTGCGGCTTGGGTGATGGTGCCCTTCGGGTCATCGCCGAATCGGAATACCTCACCAACCTTCGAACCCTCAATTTGTTCGGGAACAAATTCACCGCGGAAGGCTGGGTCTACCTGGCCCAAGCAACGAATCTCGCGTCGCTCACGACGCTTACATTGTCCAACAACAAGATGGTGGATGCGGGATTGGTCGCGCTTGCCTCTTCGGAACACTTCCACAATCTCGAAACGCTCTATCTCAAAAACAATCGCATCAGCGGAGTCGGTTTGAAAACCTTGGCCGAGTCGAAACACTTCCCAGAGCTTCAAACGCTCTCGTTATATGAAAACAAGATTGATGATGATGGCATCGCTGCGCTCGCGAAATCCTCGTTCTTCCCCAATCTGCGTGACATAGATCTCAACGAAAACAAGATTGGAGACGTCGGCGCCCTGGCGCTGGCACAATCGCCTTTCCTCAATAATCTACAGCATTTGGACTTGTTGTACGGAAATGATATCAGCGGTGAGGGTTATGAAGCGTTACGAGAGCGTTTTGGACCAGTGGTGGAAGAGGAGGACGACGATGATGATTACTTTGATCCGCACGCACAATAGAAAGGGTTGAGAGTTGAGGGTTTGTTTTTGTTGGTTGAAGACCAACCTCAACGTAGCCTGGCCATTCTGGCCAGGTAACAAGATGCATCACAAACCTCTCGTGTTTCTTCGCATCTTCGCGCCTTCGCGTGAGACTCTTGTCTTTCTCTCAACTCTCAACCCTCAACCTTCAACCCTCAACCTTCATCTCTTTCTTCTTCGATTTGCCTTTGCGTTTCGTTTTCTTTTTCACGAGGACCCCGGTATTCGCAGAGGAACTTTCGGGCAAACTTGTACGTTCGTTCCCCTCGCCTCCTTCTTGGTCAGCCTCTCCCGATTCTTCAGTTCTTTGGTATTGGGACACTTCAGAACTATCGCGTCCGCGTCCATGAATCATCAAACCATACACGAGGCAGATGATGAGCAACCAATATTGATAGCCATAATCTTCCAGTAACAGAGTTATCCCTTCTGGCATGAAGGCCATCACAAACGGCCAAAGAACCAGGATCGAGACGGGAACCCAATATCGAGAGCAGAAATTGACGAGCCAGTGAGTGACAGCCGCCGGCAAGAAGGCCATGTTCATCACGACCATCATCAACGCAAACGTCTTGAGACCCATTAACGTCCCGATGAAGCCGTGTAAGATGAGGGCCATGGAAAGCATGAGCCAACGAGTCTTTCTTCCCCAAATCAAGAACGGATAACAAATCTCGAAGAAGAGTGTAAAATAAGTCCCGCTCGCGATGAACAAGTTCAACAAGAGATTTTGGCGAGCCAACGCACTCAAGAGCCACAGATAAACGCTCGATTCCATGGGAGCGAATTCGAAGTTCGAAAGTGTGTGCCAAACGGCCGTACCATCCCACCACGCGTTGCCCTTGAGTTTCGAGAGCCCGGCAGCCGCATAGATAATGCAAACATGGATTTGTAAGGCCCGCACGGCAAAGTTGGCCGCCACCGAGGGTTTGACAGAACCACCGAGGGCGAGATTTTCGGCAAGACGTTGTTCATCGGATTCCGGATAACGCAAGAAGCGTTTGAGCCACGTAGCGCTCTCTGAACCAGATGCCCACCAGCGTTTGAGCCACGCATCGACCGAGAGGGCCGCACCCGCCGGTCCGATCATCATGTAGATCATCGCGATGTTCAACATCGTATCGACGCCGAACAACGTAGCCGGCGACCTATGGACATAACATATCAACGCGAACCAGGTTAATACCGTCGTGATCCGCGTACAAAAGCCCAGCGTGAACATCACCGACACAATAATGAATGCGATATGAAGGACCGTCATCGTTGGCGGATCCGTGACGTGAAACCAAATCGACCACTCGGTCGTCCCCCGGGCGTAAAGGAGGCGCGGATCGGCACCCCAAAACGCCCGATAGTCGTTGATCTCCTTTTCCTTGATCCGGTCAATCTTGTCGGGATTCGATTTGCTCATCGGGAACGGAACGGGTGGTGGCGCACCCCATCGTTTCTTGTACCTCAACACATATTGTTGCTGTTCGGTATTCTTAGGAACGGCTATGTTGAGCAAATCGGCGGGTTCGACCATGTTGATGGGTGGCACCTCGACCGGGAACTGGTCAATGACCAACCTCCGGGTCGGCAAACTCACTAGACCATCCTTGCCAAAAAATCCTTGCAAGTCAAACGTATAACCAATGATAGTGTAGGCGGCTAAAAGACCTGTACATAGGCGGAGTAATCCGAGTAACGTCGGGTCAGCTGGGGTGAACCAAAATTTCTTCCACGCCCCCCACGCTCCGGTGTTTGAATCGCTCAGGTGTTCGACTGGTTGGGAAGGACTCGGGGCCATTGTCGTTTGTCTCCGGGGTGTGTCGTCTCGATGTTTTCGCGAAAGTAGACTCTCTCAACAATCCGGCCCAAGAACGGACCTACTTATCCGACAGGCATTCTACAAATCACAATCATCATCTCTGTTGTTTGCGTTCAACCGCTGCCCGACCATCCGTTGCGTGATACGTCACATAATCCATGATCGGAGAATTTAAGTCGTTCGGATTCTTATTCAAGATGGGGATCAACCAATACAACATAGGATCGCCGGTCGCAAGCCGACCAAACTTATCAAAGGCCGGAGCATCGAGCAGCTTGCCCTCGGGACTGAAATTGCCGAGGTAGTAGGCGTAGTAATACGGCTCGAAGTTCTTCAAATCTGTCAACGGTCGCTTCGTGACTTCCTTCCACTTGGCCACGACTCGCGTATTCGGGATAATGTGCGTTGCGCGGTAGATCTTGACGTAAGCAACTTTGGCATCGGGATACTCCGGGTGTTTCACGGTCGACGCCACGTGGCGGGCAAACGACTCAATGAGTTCGCGAGCCGTTGTCCCCGGCTTTTGATATTGGGCCAGAAGAGGCAGGCCTGGGTGGAGCGGAATTTTGTACGTCCCAGGTAGCGCCACTGCCCCCAACGTCTGGCTACCGGCTGGGCGGAGTGAGTTCGCGTCTCTGTTCAACACGACCGGATTCGGACCTGCTTGCCCTTTTGAATTCACTGTGTAAAGCGAGAGTTGCGTTCCATCCCCTCGCTGAATCTTATCGACAAAACTCAGCCGCCGATAATATTGCAATGACATCGGATAGTCGGCATTCCCACGACTGTTCACCCTCGGGAATTCCGTTCGGTAATACACCAAAGAGTCTTCCCGACCCGGAACCTCGTAGAAAACATAGATCCAAACACACGAGGCCGGGCCTGGTTCCGGCGCGTAAAAGTGATAGGCGTTATTGATGTACATGAATAACAAGTACGGACGATAGACACGAACCCATGTCTGGCGGAACGTCCAGGGAACGGCCGGTGGGGCCGCCATCACGGCATGTAAAATTCCGACGAAGTGCAGCGTCACCAACAAGCTGATCGTCGCACATTGCAGAAATCTGGGCATCAATAAGATCGGCGCTGCGAGGAACGCCACGAGCGTCAGCACGGCCAGGAACATTCGAATCGTGTCCCAACTGCGAATCGTGTCCCAATTCTCGACGGGCTTTTCTCCCAGATACAAGGCCCAACAAGACGCGAACGCACACAACCCCGAGAGGATCAATAGCGCCGACGCTTCTTGTCCCTTAGTCACAGGTTTCGAAGGCGACAAACATTGGAACCACGCACAAGCACAACCGCCGCAAACTCCCGCGACGACGACGAAGACGAACCCAAGGCTTCCCACCTCCCACGGCAAATTCATCCCATACAATTTGCCGACGAACAACAACAACGACACGACGACCAATCCCACGAGTAAACCCAAGACCGTCAAAACGGCCTTTTGCCGCTTGGGCGTCGAGAGCTTCTCTAGGTACGAATCTCCGGACGCATTCATCCGGATTGTGAGGGCACCACCAGCCATGCCCAGACCAAGCACCACGAGACCGAACCGGGCGAGTCCCCAGAACGGCACGTCCATGCTTGCGACCCAGGCATCGTGCCGGAGTTGGACCGCCGCCCAGAGACCCAGGCAAACGGCCAAACCTCCGACCATCCAAAACCAGGGGTTGGCCAAGAACCAATCACTGCGTGTGTCCATTGACTTTTTGGCATCAGCCATTGTTGCACTTCCTCCGGAAGCCGGAATTGCCAAATGGGAAGGCGTAGCGAATGAGGTCCTTCTTGCTACGAACCGGAACTCGATGGAGAGACGTGAAAAGGATCGCCGCGAAAAGAAGTTCGGATTTGATTCGTAGGGGTCAGGTCTGTAACCTGTCCCTATTTTTCTTGGACAGGTTGCAAACGTGTCCTACGAAACAGTTCCAATCGAAAATTAGAAAACTTATTCTCGCGTCGAGCCCCAGTGCCGTTCCTGGCGAAGTCGTCTCAACTCTTGACGACGAGGCAGAATCTACAATTAAGGATACTCGATCCTTCTGGCCAAACTCTAGTGACGAGGAAAAATTCGAGCTTTTCGGCGCACGATAGGCCGCCCCATAAGGAGAACGACGACTTGAGCGAAACTTGCACGTTTACGGAAAATTTTGTTTGGTCGAAATGAAAAAGCCAGACGGTTGGGTTGCGGACTTAAACTTCGTGAATTATTTCTCAAGAACTTCAATTTCTTTTGTGCCGATTTATCATTTTCTCCGTATAATCTAACAGCATCTTCACAGAACGTCTAGTTTTACACAGACCGACTGTGAACGCCAACGTTACAAATCGTCGCGAAAAATACCTGATTCTCTAAAACGGGGACGGATTTCCGACGAATTACTTTATGAAGCGAGGCATGTCCAACGCGGGTCAACATTTGACCTTTCCTCGCATCATAAAGTCGTGGCTGCGGGGTCATTTTCTTTCCGAACTCCGTGGTTAGGACGGATAACTTCAAATAGCGCTGTGGGTTGTTCCTCCGCCACACAAAAAACAAGGAAACCTACCTATGATTACTGACATTGTGTCTGAAATTGCAGAACTCAAAATTAAGCACAACGCGACTATCCTCGCACACTATTACCAGGACAGCGAAATCCAGGAACTGGCCGACTTCACCGGCGACAGTCTGAAACTCGCACGCCAGGCCACCAAGGTGGACACCGATACCATCGTCTTTTGCGGCGTCCACTTCATGGCCGAAACGGCGAAGATCTTGAATCCGGAAAAACGGGTGTTACTTCCCGATCTGGACGCCGGGTGCAGTCTTTCCGATAGCTGCCCTTCAGACAAGCTGGCCAACTACCAGGAGATGCTCCGGGAAAACGGGCGAAAGTTCCAAACCGTGACGTACATCAATAGCTCGGCGGCGGTCAAAGCGCTCTCCGACTGGGTCGTCACGTCCGGCAACGCCCAGGAGATCATCCACAGAGTCCCGGAAGAATACGAGATCCTCTTCGTCCCGGACCGCCACCTGGGGTCTTACCTCCAGGAAGTCACGGGCCGCAAAATGATCCTCTGGGATGGCTCGTGCATGGTTCACGAGATCTTCAGCGTCCACGACTTGGTCGCGCTCAAACGCAAACTCCCGAACGCCATCACGATCGCCCACCCAGAATGTCCGGCGAACATCCGCGAACACAGCGACTTCATCGGCGGGACTCAGGGGATGCTCAAGTACGTCGAGAAGTTCCAGGAACCGACCGACTTCTTGGTCGCGACAGAAGCAAACATGCTCTGGCAACTCCAACACAGCTATCCTCAACATACGTACCATCCCGTTCCGGGGATTACGTGCGCATGTAACAAATGCCCACACATGGCCCGCAATACGCTGGAGAAGTTGAGAGACTGCCTGGAAAATGGCTACCCCGAGATCATATGGAACCCCGATTTCGACAAGGCCAAAGTCGCTCTGGAACGAAGCCTTCTGGAGTAACCGGACAACTGTTTCTTCGTCCTTTTGCTCGGTTGGAGAAACAAGTGTCGCATGCCGAAAGTTGCTTTTCGCGGAGCGAAAAGTAACTTTCTTCACCACATCAGAACAAGACACGGGCAAATTCGCCTGCCCCAGCAACCTAACACAACATCCAAACGACGGTCCTGCCTGATCCCACCAATCCCCACCGTGCCAAGACGAATCGAAAAAACTATTTACTTTTCGCTCGGGCAACTCTGGTGAGTTTCCGCCCCGACGCTCTCTTTCGATCGTGATTCCTGCCTCTGCGCAAGATTTCTCTCAGTTTGAT
>CAYYUU010000371.1:0-3939 GCA_964474955.1 uncultured Alcaligenaceae bacterium
CCCGTCCAATTGCAAGTGCCCAAATCGAGTTGCGGCATTACTTGCACATTGAAACAATCTGCAATTGGTAGATTCCAATTTCGCCAGGCCGAGAAGTCGTGATGCGAATGACGTAGGCGCCTCTCCTCTTGGCCGCCCAAATTACCCTGGAGTTTTCGTTCCGAGCAGGAATGATGTCGTCGTGCTTGAAGAGTTGTTTTTTCTGTGTCGGATCAAGCACAAGGAGATAGCTGTTGAAGTCTTCGCTTTGGGCCTCGATCACGCACTGTTGTCCGGCTTCGAGCTTCAGTTTGTGGTCATGAAAAAAACGCCCATTGACCATATCGTCCTCGGCAGTGAGCACGCCTTGGACTTTCTTCTCGTCGAATCGCTTCTCTGTATCTTGTCGTAACTTGTTAACGTCGGTCCAAAATTTCTTCCACATCGGTTGTTCGGGCTTGGGCAATCGGTCCAAAAGATCACCTTTGACTTTGACGAAAATCGCAGCTTCTTGTATCTCTTTGAGGCTGTTCCGCACGAGTAAAGGGTTCAAGGGGCCTTTATCCACCAGTCTTTTGTAGGTCTCGAGTTCGTCACACATCCAACTGAGGGCTTGCTGTCGCAAGGCCGTAGCCTCCCTGGCTGCCCCTAAGTCGTCCACTTCGAAGGCAGCCAAGAGGGCGACACGGACCGCATTCTTCCGATAGCCCCGTCGTAAGTCGTCGGCCAACTTGGGTTCTTGTCGAAACGCGCTGACACATAACTTTGTGGCTTCTCGATATTGTTTGGTGAACTTCTCGCAAAAAACCGCCAGTTCCAGTCGCTTGGCTGGGACGACGATCTTCTTTCCCTCCAGCACTTTCGGGAGTTCCTCTTTCAACATGAGAAGACGATTACAGACACCGACGCGCTGCCGAAAATGATTGGTTGCGGGATGGTTGGCTGGCAACAATTTGAGGGCCCGACCAAAGGTCGACTGCGCTTCTCGAAAATTCCCGCTCTCTACGAGCACCTGCCCCAACTTGGAATAGTAGGGGATGGATCGTGGCCGGAGGGTCAAATACTTGTTGTACGCTTGGATGGATTCCTCAAGTTTGCCCCTCGCCCTTTGGGTCGCACCGAGGCCTCCCCACGCCCGTGCATAGTTTGGATCCAACTGAACGGACTTTCGGTACGCGGTCGTGGCTTCCTTGTATTTCTGTTGGCGTCGCAGAGCCATTGCTAGATTCCCCCAACCTTGGGCTTCTTTCGGGGCAATAGCGATGACTTTGCGAAAGGACTCTTCGGCTTGTGCGTATTTTCGCAGGTCATCACATTGCACCACCCCCAAGCTCCGCCAAGCTTCCTTGTATTGGGAATCGATTAGCAGGGCTTTCTGGTAAGAAGCGACAGCCGCATTGATATTTCGTTGTTGGCGAAAGACGCGCCCGAGGGCATACCAACTTTGTTTGTCTCGTTCGTTGAGCTTCACTAGTTTTTGGTAGGCTTGAACGGCCTCATCGAGTTCTTCCAACTTGGCGTGGAGTTCACCGACGTTCTTCCAGGCCACGATACTTTTGGGATTGATGTTGAGAGCCTTCTTGTAAACTTCCAAAGCCTCCTTGAGTTTTTTTTGGTGATATAAGGCATTCCCGAGATTCTCCCAGGAAATGGATTTTGTCGGACTGAGGGCAATGACTTGCCGGAAGGATTTCTCAGCTTCTTTGTACTGGCCCAGATGATCACATTGGAGGCATCCAAGGTAGTTCCACACTTTCGTTGATTTCGGATCAACTTCTGTGGCCTTCTTGTGTATCGGTAGAGCTTCCTTGTAGGCTCCTTGAGCCTGGTAGACCATCGCGAGGTTCAACAACAGCTCTGATGACTTGGGATCGAGTCCTATGGCCTTCTTGTAGGCCAAGATGGCCTGATCAAATTTCTTCTGATGGCTTAACGAATTCCCCAAGTTCTCCCATCGGATTGATTTCTCGGGATCGAGGGCTATAGCTTTCCGAAAGGATTTCTCAGCTTCTTTGTACTGACGAAGGTTGTTACATTGGAGCGTCCCGAGACCATTCCAAGCTTCAGCAGATTCAGGATCGATTTCGGTCGCCTTTTTATGGGCCGCAAGCGCCTTCTCAAAATCATTCTGGGCCTGATAGACCAGACCAAAACTGGACCAAGCTGTAGGCCGTTTCGGATCAATCTCGATGGACTTTTTGTAAGCGGCCATGGCATCATGCCATTTCTTCTGTTGGCGTAACGCGTTTCCCAGATTTTCCCATCCTGGAGCCTGGTTTGGATCGACCGATAGTGCTTTGCGAAAGAATTGTTCGGCTTCACTGTATTGTTTCAGATGATCGCACAGTACGATCCCGATGCCATCCAAGGCAGAGGCATCTGTTGGATCGCTCTCGAGGGCTTTTTCAAAAGCTTTCTTGGCTTCCATGGGTCGTTGCTTTTTGAGATGGAGCACACCAACGTTAGACCAGATCACTGTATATCTGTTGTCGATGTCTAGGGACTTTCGGTAGGCCTTCATGGCTTCGTCCAGTTTGTTCTGCTCCATAAAAGCGACTCCCAAATTACCCCAGGATTCTTTGGATTTGGGATACAGGTTAACTGCCTTGCGACAAACTCGCATTGCCTCATCGATTTTTCCAGCACCGATCAACCCAGCACTCAAATTCCACAGAGCGAACTTCAGGTCGGGGACGAGTTCTAAGGCCCGCTGAGCGGCAAAAATTGCATCGGCATTTTTCTTCTGAAAAGAGTAAACCGAGGCCAGATTGGTCCAAGTCATGTGGCTATTGGGTCGGATCGCCAAGGCCGTTCGGAAGTGCCCAGCCGCTTCGGCAAGGTCGGGGTGACCGGAGGGTAGACCTTTCCCCCAAAGCCGTCTCCCCAGCTCAAGGCTGATCCAAAAATCCGTTGGATGGATCTTTTGGGCTTCTCGAAGCCAACGCACGGCAAGTTCCCGATGCCGGTTCCTCAGAAAAGCCCCCACGAGATGGTGCGTTTGGGGGGAGAGCCGGTTGAATTTAGCCCGGTCCTCGAGTAATTCCAGAGCATACTCTTTGCGGAGATCTTCGTTCGTTAAAAAGTTGACAGAATACAATTTCTTTGGGATTTCCTCTACTTCGGCTTGACCCGCAATGGAAATCAAACGGACTTGGAACTTGCGAGTTTGTGGGTCGGTCTTCCCCAGGTAGGCCGACGCGAGGAACCAATCGACCAACGCGGCCACCCATTGATCGCTGATGAGAGATTGTCGAATCTTGCGGCCCAATTCCTCTGGTGGGTGCTTCGACACGTCAAGTCCGGCGTTTCGAAAGACGATGGGGTAATCCCGGAGGGCAAGGCTTTCGACAAGACCTTCTTTCGTTACGGATTTTGCTTCTCGAATCTTGTTCAACGCAACCGCCTGGTCTTTGATTCGTTGCATCGTTCGCAATTGGCGTGCGAGATCGCGCAGCTGCACATCCAATTCGTTGGGAACCTTGATCTTCCCACTTTCGGAGAGAGCTTTGGCTCGACTCCAGTGGTCGGCCACGACGTCTATCTTCCGCTGCCAGGCATCCGGGTTGTTCAACTCCGTGACGGCGCCTTTCTCGGCCAAGCCTCGATGGAGGTTTTTGAGTCGCTTCCACCCGTCCTTTGCCTCCGCAGCGATCTTCGCTTGGCCGACGCGTTGGCGTTGTTGTTCGATAACTTCGCGGACTCGATTGTCGGCCTGAAGTTGTCGGCGTGCAGTATCCATCCGCTGGTACACAACGGCGCCCACGCCAACACCAAGAAGCAGTAACAAAATCGCCGCGCCGAAGGCCAACGTCATGTGTCGCCGTTTCCTCTCGGCAACGACCTTGGCGTGTTCGGCCTCGCGGCGCTGTGTTTCCTCGGCGGCCCTCGCCTCGGCCGCGGCCCTTTGGAGTTCTTTCTGTCGTAAACGTTCCTGGACTTGGGTCTGGTAATACTCGATGG
>CAYYUU010000371.1:3949-7166 GCA_964474955.1 uncultured Alcaligenaceae bacterium
GCTACTTCTTCGGCGTTCCGAAACCGTTCCTCCTTCTCGGTGGCAAGACACTTCTTGGCCAGGTCAATTAACTCGGGATCGAACCCACTGGCGTCGAGTCGTTCGCGAGCCTCCTTCGTGTCTCCTTCCTTCGCCAGTCGCAAGACGTCGACCACGCTCACGCCCACGTAAGGCGGCTTGCCGGTCAAGATCTCGCAAAGGATGGCGCCGAGGCCGAAGACATCACACCCTTCGTCAAAGTATTCGACTTCGCCGGAGGCCTGTTCGGGAGCCATGTACGCAGGCGTCCCCATGACGGACCCGTCCTGGGTATGCGAACCGATTCCTTCGGACGTGTCATGGGCCTCGAATGTGTCGTCCGCAAATGGAAGGGTTGCCACGGAAGGAAGTTCCTTCGATTCACTTTCGACCTCGGTGACAAGCAGCTTCGCGAGTCCCCAGTCCATGACCTGGACTTCTCCGAAGGCACCGACCATGATGTTGGACGGCTTGAGATCCCGATGGATCGTCTTGCGAGAATGGGCATAACCCATTGTTTGGCAAATCTGTTCGAAGATCGAAAGGAACTTGGGCAGACCGTCGGATGGGTCGCGACGCTCTCGCAACAGGTGGGCGAGGGTCTGGCCCTCGATCAACTTCATGGTGAAGTACGGGGTCCCGTTCGAAAGCTGCCCGCGTTGGTGGACCGGTGGAATGCCCGGGTGTTGGAGTTGGCCGGTAATTTGCGCTTCGCGGACGAACCGTTGTTGCGATGCAGGATCCCCTGCGGCTTTGGGAAGCAAGACTTTCAGGGCTAGTAGCCTCTGGAATTTCTCGTCCCAAATCCGCGAAACAACTCCCATCCCTCCTCGGGCGATCTCCGCGCGGATTTCGAATCCCTCGAGAGGGACGTCCCTCTCGTGTTCGGCAACGTACGAACTCGAGTGATCTCGCGTCATGTCGGGGTCGGTCTCGTAATTTTCCGAGTCGTCGAGAAAACGCCTAACTGGTTGTAGAGCCTGGATGGCCGGCAGAACGTCTTCGAGTTCGGAGGCAATCTGGGGATATTTCTCGACGTACTCTCGAACGTCGGGGTGTTCGCCGCGTTGGCATCGATCGGTGAATTCGTCGACGATTTGGGCGAGGAGGGATTCATCGGACGTCATCAGTCGGACTCCAGCAGACCACTGTTTCGTAACACTTGGCGGAGTTGGAGAAGGGCGCGAGCATACCGTTTGCTCGCGGTGTTTGGAGCAAGCTACAGGAACTGGGCGACATCATCGTTCGTCAATCCCTCCATCGTTCGCATGAGCAAGATCTCCTGGTTCGTCTCGCTCAACTGCAAGACCGCCTCGTGGACTCGGTCGGCCATTTCCTTTTCCAGAACTTGTTGTAATGGTCCAGGTGCCTTCTCGAAAAGCCGTTGCACGAGTTGGACGGAAGAATTTTGCGACATCCCAACCTCACGATCGAAATCGCGACGTTGAGCTGTGTGGACACGAAGGAGTTGTTGGAGGTTTTGGTAGGTAGTTTTGCGCAACCAGACGTGAAAAGGCATGGGACGAGTCTTGAGGAACTCCAAAATCCGGTTGGCGATCTCAAGCTGGGCTTCCTGAATCACGTCCGACGGATCAATCCTGGCACGGAGGCGTGGCCCGAGACGCATTTCGATGAATTGCCTCATGGCCCCACGATGTTCAGCCAATAGTTCGTCCAACGCTCCCTGTTCACCCGCTTCGACGCGTGCGAGGAGTTGTGTGGTCGTCGATGAATCGCTCACATTTGCCCAATCGGTCTTCGCACAGATGGTTATGCTACGGAAAGCCAACATCTTAACTAGTCAACTCCTCGATGGGCAAGATTTTTTGTGTTTATACGATGCCTGGATGCCTGGAGAGTTGATGCCCCGTTCTACTGGACCATGTTGTTGCGACTCACCACAATTCGGTCGGTGTCATCGTCATAGGCGAGGAGATCAAGGTCGCCGTCTTGGTCGAGGTCATAGATCGTGAACTCCCGACCTCCTCCCAAGAATCTGCGAGGTTCCTGGAAGATTCCATCACCATTGTTGAGCAAAACTCCAAACTCTCCCCCAAAAGAAGTCCAAACGACATCCAACAAACCATCGAGGTTCATGTCAGCCACACTGAGTTGGGTAACACCGTTGTTCAGTTCGTAAACAAATGTCTCGAATCCGCCAGAAGGCGTCCCGAGGAAGACTTCCAAAATAGTACTCCCAACAGGGTCAAGACGCTCGAGCACGAAATCGACGAATCCGTCATCGTTGAAATCCCCACTCGATGCCTCTCCTCTCGATGCCTCTCCTGATGATGCCATAAACGAGGAACTCAACTGGAAGGTTCCATCTTCTTGAGCTACGTATATGTCAACGGTGGTTAATCCCGTACCCGGAACGTTCACAGCAACCAGGTCCAACAGGTCGTCGCCATTCACATCCCTGGCATTCAATTGAAGCCCATACAAATCATATGAGCGAGTCTCATCAATAATAGTCGAACTTCCATCCTCAACATCTAGGGCCAGCAACTGTCCACCAGCGTAAACAAGTAGTTCATTTGAACCGTCACCGTTGAAGTCCGCAGAGACTGCCGCACTCAGCAACCCAATAAAATAATTCGTATCGGTAATACCTCCTTGCTCGTCAAACTGGCGAATTTTGGTACTCACAAAACGATTAAAACCCGAAGGAGCCTGTGTGACAACGTCCGTCACAGAGTCCCCGTTCAGATCGCCGATGGACCAGGTTCTGATACTTACATCGTTCGAGAAAAACTCCTGAATGATTGCTGGTTCGGTGAAAGTCCCGTCTCCCAACGCAAATTGAATCAACACTTTGGGCAACTCCCCTAGATTCTTTCCGCTCCACATGACGTCGGTAAGTCCATCGCCGTTAAAATCACCAATGGTGAATTGACGTGAAGAATCTGGCACAGAAGATGGAATGTCCTCATTCGTGAACCTGCCATCACCACGGTTGGTTAGAATCAAGAGGCCAGAGTGACTTAGGTAGATGACCAAATCCCCGTCACCATCGTGATCACGGAGGGCAAATACACTGGCAGATGAAACGTTGTGGTCAATTTCTCGTGCTGGTTCAAAGGTGCCGTCTCCAACCCCAGCGAGCAAGGACGAGAAATCAAATAAAGACTTGTTCACCAAAACATCGATGTTCCCATCCAAGTCGACATCGCCGACAAATAACCTCAGCTCATTACCA
>CAYYUU010000372.1:0-7157 GCA_964474955.1 uncultured Alcaligenaceae bacterium
CCGCCCTTCTCAAATTTTCTTTGGTGCGTTCGCTCGACCCGAACGACCGCTACCCCTCCTAGAACCGCCAACATCCCAAAAAGTGTCCAAATCGTAATTTCCTCCCCGGCCCAATACCATCCTAACCAGACCGCGACTACTGGATTGACATACGCGTGGGTCCCCACCAACGATGCGGAGACGTGTCCCAGAAGATAGTGAAACGCCAGGAACCCGACCCACGATCCCACGATCAAGAGATAAACGAAAGACGCAATCGCCCCAAACGTGATCTCCGACGGTAACGAATTCCACTCACCCAACGGAAATCCCGACAGGGTCAAGAGCGTTCCGCCGATCAACATCTGATAGCCTGCCGAAACCCAGTGCGACCGTACTCGTGGCATTCGCCGAATCAGCACGCCTCCGAACGCCCAACTGAAACAACAGGCCAGCATTAACGCGCTGCCCAACAATATCTCGCCCTGCGTTTTGTTCGTCTCGGGGTTGATCCCCACCAACAAACACACGCCGCCAAATCCGATCGCCACTCCCAACCACCCGCGCCCGGTGAGCCGGTCACCTCCTGGCCAACAGTATTCGAGCAACCCGATGAATAACGTCGTAGTCGCCCCCAGAATCGAAGCGTATCCGCTGGGTATGTAGACTTCGGCGAACGTCAGAAGGCCATTTCCACCAACGAAGAATAACGTCCCGCCGATCGTGGCGATTTTCCATTCCGACTTCGTCAGTGCGAGAGATTCCCCGCACAACCACAAATACGCCAACAACAAGAAACCCGCCAACGCCACACGACTCCCACCAAAGAAAGCCGGCGGCAAGCCTTCGTTCTGGACGCCGTGTTTGATGGCCAAGTACGTCGTGCCCCAAGAAATATATAACGCGGCGAACGCAACGACTATGGCCCAAGGATGCGGCGTCTTGTGCGTTTCGGGCAAGGAGGTCATAGAAATGTGCGGGTCTGCAATCTGGGGATTCGGTCCGGGGGTCTTCGCAGTGATCAGTGTAGGCCCACTCGCGGACCACGCCAAGTTCCTGGTTCTGTTTTCGAGGGCCTTTTGCTCTGGTGCCAGAGCAAAAGGCCCCGAAAACAGAATGGTGCCAAGGCGACAGAAAACGAGTCTCGGCCCATGCCCAAACTCATGAGGTTCGTGAGGCTCTTCCCGAACGTGAGAGACCTTCGCGGGGTCATTCTAATACTTGACCATCACGCAACCCCCTTTCTTTTTGGAGGAGTCTCTTCATGTCCGAAGTCCGCTTACCGCCCGACCACCAGACCCGGATGGAGCGTTTTCGAATTTCGTTGGATGGGCTGTCCGTTGGAGATGCTTTCGGCGGACAGTTTTTCATACCTGGGAATTACGAAAACCACTTCGAAAATCGTTCGACTCCAGAGGCGGCTCGATATTGTTACACGGACGATACCGAAATGGCTCTCGGTCTTGGCCAAGTTTTGGACGCCTTCGGAGAAATCCGACAAGACAAATTGGCTCGCGTGTTTGCGGTCCGATACGCCAACGACATGTATCGTGGCTACGGCGCGGGAGCCCATCGTATTTTGGCGTCGATTGGTGCGGGAACCGATTGGCGAGAAGCAGCCGGTACCGCGTTCGGCGGACAAGGTTCTTTCGGAAATGGGGGAGCGATGCGTGTCGCTCCGCTCGGAGGATATTTTGCCCACGATTTCGAGCGAGCCGCCAAGCAAGCGAGTCTTTCGGCTGAAGTGACCCACGCTCATCCCGAGGGACAAGCCGGAGCCATGGCGGTTGCAGTCGCCGCCGCGTGGGCCTGGCAGAATCGAAATGACTCACCGGGCAAGAGGGCTCGCGAACTTCTGGAGGTCGCAAGGGATTTCACTCCGCCGGGACTCACCCGAGACGGAATCGAAACGGTGCTCACGATCGACCTCGAAAGCGATCCGGGCTATACCGCGTGGAAGGTCGGCAACGGCAGCCAAATTTCGTCGCAAGATACTGTCCCGTTTACCCTTTGGTGTGCGGCCAAGTGTATCGAGGATTACCCGAACGCCATCTGGTGTACGATCGCCGTTGGCGGCGACATCGATACGACTGCGGCCATCGTTGGTGGGATTGTCAGCCTGTCTACGGGGCGAGGAGGTATTCCGCAAGAGTGGCTGGCTCGACGGGAATCGCTGCAATTTCGGTGAGGGTTGAGGGATGAGAGAAAGACGGAGTCTCACGCGATCGCGCGAAGGGGCGAAGAAACACGAGAGGTTTTGTTACCCCTGGTCATTCTGGTCAGACTATGTTGAGCTTGGCCTTCGGCCAACAAAACAAACCCCTCAACCCTCAACTCTCAACCCTCAAGTTTGCGGAAACGCAGCCCCAATTTCGAACCACCCATTTCGGAGGCTCGACGTCCGCACGACTTGCGCCGGAACGGCCGTCTTTTGAAATTCTGGAATCCAGGGTAGGTGAACGAAGATGTCAGGACGAGGTAACGATTGCGGTGCATAGAAGCCGATGCCCTTTCGCGAGATGTCCTTGCCCATGCACGCCAGCGAGACCGGCATTCCCAATTCGGAAAAGATATGCAGCACTTGGATAGGTCGAGCGCAGCTCCAACGTAGGTCCGAACGAATTTCTGGGATCGCGCGGCAATATTGGCGAAGGCTCTCGATGAGTTTCGGACCGACGCGACGGAGGTTCTTTCCGAGGTGTTCCCGATTCTCGTCGGCGGACTTGACTTCCACCGCCACTTTCGCCGTTACCAACGACGGCGAGAGCTTGCGTGTCACCCTCACCGCGACCATCACTTCGCTCGATCGTCCCAACAGACTTCCCCAAATGCCGGCACTCTTGACGATGAGGATCAGCCTTGAGTTTTGGTTATGAACGATCGTCGCTTGCCAGTCTTGTTGGAATGTCGTGATCGCTGCGAGGAGATCTTGAAAAGGCAACCGTGTGCAAAAGCTGTGTTGCAACCCTTGGCGAGGGTGAAGCACGAATTGGTACTGGTCCCCCCGATGAAGTTCCGAGACCCCCAGCGTCAGTTTCGAGATAGTCGTCGGAAATTGGGGCATTGGTTGACTCGCCAATTCCGGCAAGGTGCCTCCGTCCGGCCCGAGGAGTTCGGTGAGGTCGTGTTCGTTGAAGTTCGGCAAGGCGGGCATTTCCGCGGTGTCCGGGCAACTCCCCGTTTTCAGAAAGGGCGGTTGCCGAACCGATTGTCGTTGGTGGGCGGGCATCGAGAATTCTGCATTTTCCATGAGTGCCTCTGGGAACGAGATCGAAGTCGGAGGTAAGGCTTCAAGCAAGGCTTCGCTGAAGTCGACGCAATTGGGGTAGCGATTGAACGGGTCGGGATTCAACGCCCGCATCAAGACATCCTGTTCCTTCGCCGACAAGAGACCCAGGTCTGGAATGGCTCTGGTTCGACGGATCAGCGTGCCGCGTCGCTCCGGACGCCGCGATTTGCGCCCCTCCCGCGCGACACCGGCGAAAGGGTGCTTGCCCGTTCGCATTTCGACATATATGGCGGCCAAACTGAATTGATCGCTCTTGTGCGTGAATGGCCCCGGCAAGCATTCCGGGGCGAAATAACCGGGGTTTAACGCGGACAGTCGCTTACGATTGCCGACCCACACGAACTGCCCGATGCCGAAGTACGCAAAATGAAGGCGTCCTTGGGCGAACACCAAGTTTTCCGGAGTCAGCCAAAGATGGCAAAACGAGTATTGCCCGTAAACGTCGGCCAAGTCGAGAGCCAACCCGGCAATCCACTCGGTCAACTCCATCTGGGGCAGGCCGGATTGTCCCGTCTCCCATCGCTCTTCAAATAGGTCGCGCAATGACCCCTCCCCGAGTGTCGTCGTCGCCAGAAATTGGGCCGCGTCGAGGTACACTTGGAACGGAAGCACGGAGGGATGTGCGAACTGGTTGAGGCGTTTGAGTAACTGTGTCGTCTTGGAGTCGTCGATGTCGCGGACGGCCAAAAGCCGGTACCGATTGTTGTTCTCGTCTCGCCCCTCCCACACCTCAAAGGATTCTTCCTTTTGCACCAAGCCCTTGAGTTCGAACGGAAGCAAGACGTTTCCGCGAACTGGCCCTTGGGCTTTGTACCCGGCCCCCTGGGTCGAAGCACTTTGTGGAACGATCCCTTCCCCGCCCGGCGGGATGGCGGACGTCATGTGGATGCGGGGCTGCTTTTGCATGTCGACCTGCGTCTTTCCTGTTCCGGCCTGCGTTTCTTATCGCTCCCGAGTATCTACGGCAGAGGCCAGCCGGACCGCCAACAGTCCGATTGACTTCATTGGGCAGGATGTTGGTTTCCGCCGAACGCAACGTACGCGGACTCGGCGAAAGGTCTTCTCTGCTTCGAGGACTTTCGGTGGGGGACCACTGCGTCAGGGGTTTCGTTCGGCGCGAACCTTCTGCGCCAATATCTGAAGAATAGGTCACGGACGGCCACGCGTCCAAAAACCAACCACGCAAGGCAGAAAATTTGGGAAAGGCAATTCTGAGGCAAGGAGAAGCAGGAGCCCGAGCACGTTCCAGTTGTTTGTTTGAGAAGAAGAGGTCAGAATGGCCACTGGTGCAGAGTTCTTTGGGTTACTTCGTTACAGTCGCCGAAGCAACTCTCAGTTAGCGAAAAAAAAGGAGATGATGCCATGAAGAAGGTCGCCGTCTACGGATCGATGTTTCTCCTCGCGATGACGTTGGGTTCACCGCGCACGAGTGCCGATCAACGCCAGAAGACGAACCAATTAATGATCGACAAACTTCGTTTCGCCAAGTCACTCTTGGAGGCCGTGTCGAAAGACGATTACGCAAAGATTGCCAAAAACGCCCAACAACTCATCGTCTTGAGTAACAAAGCAGAATGGCGCGTGAACGCCAGTCCTCGCTATAAACTCCACAGCGATGCATTCCGTGAGGCGGCTTCCAACTTGAAAAAGCAAGCCATGAAGAAAAAGGCCGATGGTGTTGCCTTCGCCTACGTCGAATTGACTTTGACATGTCTACGCTGTCACAAGACCGTTCGAGCTGTCCAAGATGCCGGATTCAACACGCCCGATTTGCGAACGGAAAATTAGTTCTCGTAAGGGGAAAGGAGAAAGGGAAAAGTGGAAAGGAGATTGATTCCTCCTTTCCTGGCCATTTGGCGTTTTACTACATCATCGCCTGGCGTGTGATGTATCTGACGATGTTGGGCTGGTCGTGTCCTCAGATGCCTTGTGATTGTCTGTTTGCCGATTGCGGATGGAAGCCCGTTTGGAAAGTCATCCAGAACCAACCGATCCCTGAGACGGCTCCCAGCTTGGTCGAGTTTTTGGCCTTTTGGGTCAGTTGGGTGGGCACAACGGTCGGCCGTGCAACGATCCGGTCGGTCCGCAGTGTCTGGTGGGGTCTGCGTCGGATGGCCAACTTGGCGTTGGCGTGATTGGCGTTCGGTCCGGACACGGCGGAAAAGCCAGAACCATGCGAAAGGCAACCCTTAGAGGAAAAAAACTTGTGTGTAAAAGGCAGGTTTGTGACCTGTCCTACAAAAGAGTTCGCAGCGAACGTAAGGAAATTAATCCATGAAGATCGACGGCAATACATTCTTGGTGACGGGCGGCGCGTCCGGACTCGGCGGTGCGTGTGTGCGGCTGTTGACGGCATCGGGCGCAAACGCGGTGGTCGCGGACTTGAACGAAGAAGCCGGGAATGCGATGGCGAGCGAAGTCGGCGAGAAAGTAATCTTCATCAAGACCGACGTCACCAACGAAGACAGCGTCAAACAGGCCGTCGCGGCAGCCGTCGAGAAATTCGGCGGGCTTCATGGGAGCATCCAGTGTGCCGGAATCGGGCACGCCGAACGTGTGCTCGGCAAGACCGGTCCGCATAGTCTGGAAGCATTTTCGAAAGTCATTTCGGTCAACTTGATTGGCACGTTCAATACTATTCGGTTGGCGGGGGAAGCCATCAGCAAGAGTGAACCAAATGAGGCCGGCGAACGCGGCGTGATCATCAACACCGCATCTGTGGCAGCGTTCGATGGACAGATCGGACAGGCAGCTTATGCGGCGTCGAAAGGCGGAATTGTCGGTATGACGTTGGCCATCGCCAGGGAGTTCGCTCGTTTCGGTATTCGCGTCATGACGATCGCTCCGGGGATCTTCAACACGCCGCTGATGGCGGGACTTCCGGAAGCGGCTCGAGAGTCGCTTGGTCAGCAGGTTCCGTTTCCGCCGAGGCTTGGAGAGCCCGAAGAGTTTGCGATGTTGGCCAAACACATCATCGAAAATCCCATGCTCAATGGGGAAGTGATTCGGCTTGATGGGGCGTTACGGATGGCGCCGAAGTAGCAACCGGGAAAGTGAGGGCAAAGATAAAAAGACCAAAGCTGCCGTAATGCAAAACGCAAACAACTTTTCGCGGAGCGAAAAGCAACTTCTCGCTACTGATAGCCCAACACCAGGGAAACTCGTTCAATTTGATCCAGCGAATCTGCGTCGTCGGTTTCCTTTGGGAGAACTCGATGTTTCCACTCATATCGGCTCTCGCCACTCAACAGCAACAAGCTGCCAACCTGGAGTTGGATATCTTGAACGACATCGTCCTTGGCGATCTGGAATAACGCTTCCTTGTGGACATTCAAAATCATGGTCACGATGCCATTGGATGGAATGTCGACGTGGAAAGGAAAACCGGCGACGCGGCCTGCGAGATTCTTGTAGAAGTTCATCGTCAGTTTCCAACGAAGTTTCTGCTCCGCCGTGACGAGGCCTTCTTGTTGAATTGTATGGTGGATTTTTTCGAGCAAATCCTGGCGGACGAAATCCGGTAAGTTGCGGTTGCTTTGGAAATAACAAAAGGCGTGGCCGTCTTCGCCATATCTTGGGAAATACTCGCAACGAATGGTTCGTTCGTCGGATTCGGTGAGTACAAGCCGAGCGTAAAATTCTTCGCTGGGGAGGTTGTGTTCCTCGCTACGGACGAACTTTGGTTGCGGTATGCTCACCTGCTGTAGATCGCTGCGATTGCCTATTGAGTTTTCCAGGCGGGTGTATACCTCAAGAGCGTGCTCGATAACGTTGCTGCATTGTGGTTGGGAAAAATAGTTGGGATAAACGAAAAGGCCGGGAATGTGGTCGAAGTGGGATTTGATCATGGTCGGACTCGTTCCGTGGCCCACGAGATCATTCAGAGTCG
>CAYYUU010000373.1:0-7152 GCA_964474955.1 uncultured Alcaligenaceae bacterium
TGGATCGTCGGATGAATGCTGCTGCGTTTGGGAAAGTTGCTTTTCGCGGAGCGAAAAGGTTTTTTGTTTTTGGGGACTTTTAGCTCCGCGAAAAGCAACTTTCCTACATATAAGTTCACCTGAAAAAAATTCCACATCGTTGGTAAGATGCCGTTCCTTCCGCGCGTCAATGTACTGTCAACAATAAACAACACCCACTCAAGGGCGGATAGTTATGGCGGAACAACCAACACCTACCGACGTTTCGATCCAAAAAATGGAACGCTACGTCGAGAAATATCGCGAAAAGACCGGGACATCGGCTCACCCCGACCCGGAAGTCACAAGGTCGGTCGTGTTGGGTTTAGCTCGGCACGTCGACGAACTCGGACGGCCATTGTGTCCTTGTAATTTCTATCCGGACAAGAAAGCCGAACTCGAAGCCAGCCGGCGGTGGGTTTGTGCGTGCGACGAAATGAAGAAATACAAGTATTGCCATTGCTTGTTGTTCACCACGCCAGAGGGAAATCCAATCACCGAGTATCTCCCCGAAGACCACGAAGGGCGAGAAATCTACGGAGTGGTGAACGATCCATCGCCCGACAAAGGACGTGAATTGAAACACAAAGTGTCTGACGAAACTTAACCTTTGTTGCTCGTGTCTAACCAACTTTCCACACACTAACCGAAAGGAAAAGCCATGAAAGCTCTTAACGTTACAGACACCAACTTCGAACAAGAAGTCTTAAACTCCACCGAGCCCGTGCTCGTCGACTTCTGGGCTCCCTGGTGCGGACCGTGTCGTGCGGTCGCTCCGATCGTCGATCAACTCGCCGAAGAACTCGATGGTCGAGCCAAAATCGTCAAGGTGAATGTCGACGACGCCCAGGAAACGGCGGTGAAGTACGGAGTCACTTCGATTCCAAACTTTGCGGTCTTCCAGGATGGTGAGGTCAAAACTCAATTGACCGGAGCGAGGCCGAAACAAGCACTCCTGGCGGCACTTGAGCCACACCTAAACAATTGATTACGGCGTGGAGAAATTCGCAGGCACACCATTGCCTCCCTGGTGTGCTTGCGAATTTGAGCGCAGAGAGAAACACACTTTCCGGCCATATTATTCCATCCAACTCAGAAAATCGGATCGAATCACTAGTTCTCCTCACTTCGGCTATTCCGGTGTCACGATTTATGGTATGATCACCACTTCTATAAATGTCACCGAGACCGAATCGGGATGGACCCGGGGTTTTTCAACTCGCAAGGAAGGAGGAATACGATGATTCGGGGGATTCAACTGGTGCTGACGTGCTTGGCAGTGCTGGTGATTCAGGCAGGACACGTCAATGCAGGCCTCATCCTTTCAGACAACTTCGATCCTGACGTAGATCCTGGCACTTTCAGTGCCACGTCAAATGCGGCAGCCATTGGCAATGGCCAGCCTGGGTTCTTGTCGGGCAACGCTTTGCATTTTGATGGGAACGGAGCCCGCTTCGCCACCACGTTCGGGCTGGACGTGTCCGGTGGAGGGATGATCTCCTTCGATTTCCGCGGCGGAAACGAAGGGGTCGATGGCGATACTTTTTGGGAAAATAGCGACGAGAAAGAAGAATGGGCTGACCTGGCGTATTCGATCGATGGGGGAACAACGTTCGTCGATTTTCAGGCCTTGGACACGGAAGTCAACGAGGGAGAAAATCCCACCGTTTGGAAGCACCTCGATGTACCCATCCCAGCGGCGGCCCAAACTTCCAACACCGTCTTTCGTTGGCAACAACGTGGGCACAGTGGTCTCGGATTTGATCACTGGGCGATCGACAATCTTGCGATTACGACGGAAGATAACGGCGGAAATCCCGCCATTGTTCCCGAACCTTCTTCGTTTGCCCTCTTTGGCTTCTTTGCCTGCGTCGGCGGGATTGGAGCCATGTGTCGAAGGCGTCGCGGCCAGAAGAAGGAAACCGACGCGAACGCCTAATGCGAGGAAAACTTCACGCCTCCAAACTTCTGTTGGAGGCGTTATATTTCGTTCAGGCCATGATCTGACGAATCGGCTCGGCTCCTTCGACGCCGACCAACTTTTGGTCCAGCCCGCCGAAGAAGAAACTCAAACGGTTTGGATCGAGTCCGAGCTGGTGTAAGATCGTCGCGTGCAGGTTCTTGACATGGAAACGATTTTCCACAGCATTGTTGCCAAGGTCGTCCGTTTATCCGACACTCACGCCACCTTTGATGCCACCTCCGGCCATCCACATCGTGAACCCGTACGAGTTGTGATCCCTTCCCGTCCCACGTCGGTACTCTGCCGTCGGTTGTCGACCGAACTCACCACCCCAAACCACCAACGTTGAGTCGAGTAGGCCGCGTTGTTTGAGGTCCTTGAGCAAAGCCGCAATCGGCTTGTCTGTATTTCCAGCGTGGTAGTTGTGGTTGCGTTCCATGTTGGTGTGGGCATCCCAGTTGTCGTCGTTGTGGGCGCCACCGGAGTAAATCTGAATGAAACGGACGCCGCGTTCGACGAGCCGACGAGCCAGCAAACACTTCCGCCCGAAATCCTGAGTTCGGTTGTTGTCGAGGCCGTACATTCGGTGCGTATGTTGGGTTTCGCGTGTGAGGTCCACGGCTTCCGGCGCGTGTCGTTGCATCCGGTAGGCCAGCTCGAAACTGGAGATACGAGCGGCCAAGTTCGAGTTGCCCATCCGGGTCTGTTGGTGCTCTTGGTTGTACTCTCGCAGGGCATCAAGGATACGTCGCTGGCTTCGCGAGGACATGCCCTCGGGACGACGTAGATCGAGGATCGGCTCACCTGTGGAACGAAGGACAGTCCCCTGGTACGAAGCGGGCATATAACCACTGGACCAGTTCTTGGCGCCGCTGATTGGACCACCTGTTGGGTCGAGCATGACGACGAAGCCGGGTAAGTTTTCGTTCTCGCTGCCGAGTCCGTACGTCGCCCACGAACCAAGACATGGGTGTCCACTCAGAATACGCCCAGAGTTCATCATCAGCATGGCCGAACCATGGAGCGGCGAATCGGCATACATCGAATGAATGAAGGCAATGTCATCAACACACGTCGCAACGTTGGGGAAAAGATCACTGACGTGTTGGCCACACTGCCCGTACTGTCGGAAACGCCAACGCGGACCCACCACACGTCCCTGGTTTCGACGCCCACCTCGCCCGAACGTCTGGACGTTGATGGTCCGTCCGTCGAATTGAAAGAGTTTGGGCTTGTAGTCGAACGTGGCGATATGGCTCGGCCCGCCATACATGAACAGAAAGATCACACTCTTGGCCTTCGGCGCGAAGTGAGGCTCGCGCGGTGCGAGCGGGTTCGCCAACGGAGTGCCGTCTGCCGCTTGAGTCTGTTTGCCGAAAAAGTCTGCGTCGAGAAGACCGGCCATCGCGGTACCGACGAAGCCGGTTCCGGTTTGCCAGATGAACTCGCGGCGCGTGCGGCCACAAAATTGATTCGGGTTAGTCATCGAATGAACTCCTACGAGATCGGGTGTATTTTGTTTTTTAGTGTCGTTTTTCGCTTCGCGAAAGGACGCCTGTCTTGGTTTTTGCTTTGGAGTGCGGCAGCGTAGCTGCCGCTTTGGTAGTTTCGGATTCCTCGCTTGCGCTTCGGGTTGGTGTCAGAGTGCCTCGCTCGCGCTTCGGGTTGTTGTGTTTTGGAGTGCGTCAGCGAAGCCGACGCTTTTGGCTTTTGAATGATCCGCCCTTTCTCCGCGAAACAACCTACCTCAATCCAAATAAATAAACTCATTCAAGTTCAACGCCACGAGGCAGAAGTACTCAAGCGACCGCTCTTCTGCGACGCCATCGGACCGCAGGTCACGGATTAACTTGACACCTCGTGCGATCTCCTTTTGGTTCGGCGGACGTTGGGTCACGAGTTGGAGTCCTAGTTTCACTTGATCCTCGATCTTTGGCCCTGCCTCTTTGCGAAGTCGCTTGGCGAGCAACCTGGAGTGGTCCGTCATGAACTTGCTGTTGAGCATCGTCAGGGCTTGGGTCGGGACCGTCGTTGCGAACCGGACGGCACAACTATTGTCCGTGTCTGCGAAGTCAAAGGCCACCATCATCGGGGACAGAAGCGACCGACGAACAAACGTATAGACGCTCCGCCGCACCTCATATTCTCGCTTGGGACGTTGCCACATTCCGTCTTTGATGAAGCCCGTTCGTCGGTCGAACTTGGAACTCGTGCGGATGACCTCGATGGGCAACTCGGGATACACACTCGGTCCGCCGACCTTGGGATCGAGTGTTCCGTCGACAGCCAGGATCGAATCGCGGAGTTCCTCGGCTGTCAGTCGCCGCATGTTGAACCGCCAGAACAGGTCGTTTGTGGGGTCCACCTTGATCCCTTGTTCATTGTCCTTTGAGGACATCCGATAGGTCGACGAGAGCATGATGAGCTTGTGCATTTTCTTGATGGACCAACCCCGGTCCATGAACTCGACGGCCAGCCAGTCGAGCAGTTTCGGATGTGTCGGTGACTCACCAAGTTGTCCAAAATCGTTTGGAGTCCGGACGATGCCTCGCCCGAAGTGATGTTGCCAGATCCGGTTGGCCATGACGCGGGCCGTCTGTGGATTGTCCTTGCTCGTGAGCCACCTGGCCAGGGCGAGCCGTCGGCCTGTGCTCTTGCCATGTTCGGGAGTTTTGAGCTTGGGGTCATCGAAGCCCAGGACAGTCGGGAACCCGGGACTCAGAGGTTTCTCTGCACGAGGGACATGAGCATTCCCACGGACAAGGACATAGGTGGGACGAGAACGAGGACCAAATTCTTTGACGGGACCATACGCACCCGGTCGGATGTTTCGGAAGAACGCGAGCATCCGGTAATAGTCTTCCTGGAGGATCGGATCTTTCTTGTGATCGTGACACCTCGCACATCCCGTCGTCATCCCCAGGACAACCTCCGACGTCGTCTTGACGATGTCGTCGTACATGTCGAAGTCACGCTGTAGAGCGTCCGGAGCATGCGTGTCGAAGATCCCAAGGCGGTAGTAAATGGTAGCCGTTCGTGTCTCGTCGTTGGCGTTGGGCAGTTCGTCCCCCGCGAGTTGCTCGGTCAGAAACTGGTCGTAAGACTTGTCCTCGTTGAAGGACTTGATGACATAGTCGCGATATTTCCAAGCCTTTGGCTTGGTCTGGTCGTACTCGTAGCCGTTGCTCTCGGCAAACCGGACCAGATCGAGCCAGTGACGTCCCCACTTCTCGCCGTAGTGCTTGCTCGCGAGAAGTCGGTCGATGAGCTTCTCGTAGGCTTTCGGGTGGTCGTCCTTGACGAAGGCTTCGACCTCCTGGAAGGTCGGAGGAAGGCCCGTCAGGTCATACGTCGCCCGACGGATCAGGCGGTATCGATCGATGACAGGTGCGGGCGTCAGTTCCTTCGCTTCGAGCTTCGCGAGGATGAAGTTGTCGATCGGATTCCGGACCCACTTGGTGTTCTTGACCTTCGGAGGTGTCGGACGAACCGGCTTCTTGTAGGCCCAATAGTTGCGGTCCTCCTTCGTGATCGCAGGGTTTTCCTCTTTCGCCACCTGCGTTTTCTTTCCGTCCCCCGGAGTGTACGGCAACCCGAGTTTGACCCACTCGGTCAGGACGTCGATCTGGTCTTTGGGGAGCTTTCCGCTCGGTGGCATCTTGTGGTCGTCGTCGACGTAGTTGACCATCTTGAGGAGCAAGCTCTTGGTGGTGTGCTTGAAGTTCACGGCCGGTCCCGTGTCACCACCTTTAACGACAGCGTCGCGAGATGTCAGGTTGAGACCACCACGGACCCTTCGACCACCTCCATGACACTTCAGGCAGCTCGCCTTGAGGATCGGTTCGACCTTCTTCTGGTAGAACGCGATGGCCTTCGGTGACGTCGGAGCTTTCACGACCACGGGGGCGTCCTTGGCCTCCTCCACGAGTCCAACGTCGATGTACTGACCCCCTCGTGTCTGTCGGCAGTGAACCGCGAGGACATTCTTCCCGATTTTCAGGGTCGCGAGTTGCTCTTTCCCGAGAACCACCTTTTTGTACTTCGTGGTGTAGCCAGTGGCTTGGTAGATGAGCTGACCGTTCACGTAGACCTTGACGTCCTCGTCGTGGTGTATGGTCAGCCCCAGGTTCTTGGGGAACGTTTTGAGGGTAAACGTCCTCCGCATCCAGATGTTGTTTGTGACCCAGTCCGTTCGAACGACGGCACCCGGAGTTCCTTCCCGACCAAAGCCACCAACTCCCTTGATCCACTCGGAGTCATCGAACTTTGGACCCAGCCAGTCCTTGCCGGGGTCCTTGAGAGAATACGTCCATGTCTGTCCCTTTTGTCGCGAATCCGGGACGAGCGCATTGGTCTCTGCCGAAGCGGTGGCTGTCCAAACTGATAGAATTAATCCCGCAATCAATAACGGGATGCCAGGTATCCGAGTCACGTCGCACTCCTGTTTCGTGAATAAAATGTCGAGATATTTGAATAGAGGAAAGCCAGGTCATGCCCCTTCGGACACAGTCCAGACGGTCACCTGGAAGTTCTTCAATACGATGAGGTTGGGGGTGTTGTCTCTTGGGGTCGCTCCGTAGAACCCGACATACAGGTCCTTTTCGTGATCGAGAAAGGCGGGGTGCGGAACCGCCAAGGTGGTGGCCGTTCCGGTCGTCATGTTGTAGCAGCTCATGGAATACTTTCCGGCTTTGCGTGTGATCGTCATTCGGACGTCGTCCCCAGCCGAATCGATCCCCACGAAGCAGGGAGTTCTGTCCTTCCCGCCGTCGTTGTTGACCAGGAACTGGGCGTATGTCCCCGGGACCTTTCGGCTCACGAGCCCACCTCGGATGTTCTTGTCACTCCGGACCCCGGCGTAAAGGCCGAACTGTCCGACGTGCTTCAACGTAGGGATGTCCGTGAACACCACCGACAGCTCAAAGTCTTCCTGGCCGGTGAACCCGAGTTCCGAGAGTCGCACCCCGAGGTACTCTCCCTGTCGAATTTTGAATTGGGTGTTGAGGGCACTCTGGGTCGTGGTCAGCTCGAGGTGTCCCCTTTCGGTGTCGATCCGGAGGTTCTGGTCTGGGGTCTTCAGTGCGTCACCTGTCCCTGGAAGTCTCGAAGTGAGACCTGTCCCCATGTTGGTCACGTCGGGGAATGTCCCTGGTCGCGGTCGTCGAAAATCC
>CAYYUU010000374.1:0-7149 GCA_964474955.1 uncultured Alcaligenaceae bacterium
AAAGGAGTGCCGGTTACGATAGGGAGAGAAACTGAAGAGACCTCGTTCCATCGGCTCTGCCGTGGAACGGAAGAGGCACGGCTCTGACGTGCTCTCGGACCAGCCCACCGGACAGTCATTAATTCGTTATTCCCACGAGACGATCATGAACCCACCAAACCTCTTCGCCCCACCTCACCCCACGTATTCTTCCCGCCGTCATTTTCTACAACGAGCCGGTTGCGGATTTGGAATGCTCGCGCTTGCCAACATGCTCCTGGATGGCAACGTCAGCCAGGCTTCGCAAACCGCTCCGAACCCTCTCGCTCCCAAACAGCCGCACTTTGCCGCGAAGGCAAAGGCCGTGATTTGGTTGTTCATCAACGGCGGACCGAGCCACGTCGATACGTGGGATTACAAGCCGGAGTTGGAGCGACGCCACGGCCAGGAACTCGCCGGATTCGACCGCAATACCGGGTTCTTTACGAATCAAGTTGGCCCGATCATGAAGTCACCGTTTCGCTTTCAACGATATGGACAGAGCGGAACGTGGGTTTCGGATATCTTTCCCAACATGGCCCAGCATGTCGACAAGATGGCCTTCATCCACTCGTGCTGGACCGACTCGAATAATCACGCTCCAGCTCTCTTGAAGATGAATACAGGAATGACTCGGATGGGCTTTCCGTGTACCGGAGCCTGGGTGACGTACGGGCTAGGGACCGAGACGCAGAACTTGCCTGCGTTTGTCGTGATGTACGACACCAAGGGACGAGGGTTGCCAAAAGGCTACGCCCAAAATTGGGGAGCGGGTTTTCTCCCAAGCGTTTATCAGGGGACGGCTCTCAAACATCAGGGCGCACCGATCGATAACTTGCAGCGACCAGGCGAACTGACCAACCGTCAACAACGCAACCAACTCGATTTGCTTCGACGCCTCAATCAAGGCCACTTACGCCAACGTCCCCAAAACGACGAACTCGCAGCTCGAATCGAGACATTCGAACTCGCCTACCGGATGCAAATGGCAGCGCCCGAAGCCATCAACGTCGACCGCGAGACGCAAGCCACGAAACGTCTCTATGGTTTAGACGATCGCCGATGCCAACACTTTTCGCGTCAGTGTTTGATCGCCCGACGGATGGTCGAACGAGGTGTCCGATTCGTGCAGATTTATTCGGGCGGGGAAGAGAACGAAAAGAGTTGGGACGGACACCGGAACATCGCCTCGAATCACCGTGGATTCGCTGCCGAGACGGACAAGCCAATCGCTGCCTTACTGGCCGACCTGGAGTCTCGCGGCATGCTCGAAGACACGCTCGTGATCTGGGGTGGAGAATTCGGACGGCTCCCGCTTGTCCAACGTGGTGGGACGGGACGTGATCACAACCCGCATGCGTTCACCGTTTGGATGGCTGGCGGCGGCGTCAAACCCGGCACGCATTACGGCGAGACCGACGACATCGGGCACCGTTCGGTCGTTGATCGCGTAAGCGTTCATGACCTTCATGCCACGATTTTGCATCTGTTGGGATGAACCACGAGCGATTAACCTATCGCTATAACGGACGAGATTTTCGGCTGACCGATGTACACGGGCGAGTTGTGACGGATGTGATTGCTTAAAAGGCGAAAGGCGAAAGGCGAAAGGTGAAAAGTGCCGTAAAAACCTTTCGCCCTTCACCTTTCGAAAACTAATTCATCTCCGGTTTCGATCGCCCGTCTTCCGGTCGTCGCCTAAACGGAGGTCTCCGGAATCCTGGACCGCGACGAGGCCGGCTATCGCTTTGGGTTTCGCTCAGTTCTTTCAATTCTTTGCTGTCGATCACACCATCCTTGTTTTTGTCAGCCATCTCGAACAACCGTCCTTGCATTCGCTCGGGAACTTCTTTCTTGGTCAACTTCCCGTCCTTGTTTTCGTCGAAGGCTTGCAGTCGTTCGATCAATGCTTTGGGGGCGTTGGTGCGCCCACCGGGGCCACCGCGAGGACCTCGTCCACGAGGACCACGTCCCGGACCAAACGGAGGAGGAGGGTGGATTTCGTTGTGGTCGAGCTTTCCGTCTTTGTTTTTATCGAGGGACTTCAATGTTTTGACAGCGTTCTTGATTTCTTTGGCGTCAATAACTCCATCGCCATTCGCGTCAAGGGCTTCGACGACTGGACTTGGCGGAGGCGGAGGAGGCCCAAACGGCCCACCACCAAACGGCGGCGGACCACCTGGACGACCAAAGGGCGGACGGGACGATCTTTCATTTTTCGCGGGCTTTTCTTTCGTTCCTTTTTGCTCGGGCCTTTCCTGAGCCACCAAGTGAAAGGCAACAATACCAACGACCGCAACAGCGGCAATACCGACGAACACACGCTTCATCATTCCACCTCGGAAATATTGACGGGTTATTTGGAGGCACTTACTTGCTGGAATGGATTGGAATATTTTGGATCGTTCAGCAGTTCACGATCCGTGAGTGTTTTCAGGAAGGCAATCAGGGCCTGCTTGTGTCTGCGAGTCAAATTGAGACGCAGGCCTCGTAACCGGCGATCGAGGTTCGGGTGGTTCTTGACACCGCTATCGTAGTGATCGATGACTTGCTTGAGCGTTTTGAACCGCCCATCGTGCATGTAAGGCGCAGTCACTGCCACGTTTCGCAACGAAGGCGATTTGAATTCGCCGAACTGAAAGCTGTTGAGAGTAATGTCACCGAGCCCACCATCGCGGACTTTCAACGTCCCATCGATTCCGTTGTTCGCCGGACCGGTCATCAAGAAAATGGCACCCTGGCGAACCCGGCGATTGTCCCGTTCCGGTGGGCCATTGCCGACGAGGTGGCAAGTGAAACATCGTGCTCTTCCCAGAAAGAGCCGCTTTCCTTCGTTTTCGAGTTTCGAATAGTTCGGGAACCGCTCGAAGATCGAACCGGCTTTCGCAAGACCTTTATCGTATTTCGAACGATACGAAACGATCGACCGAACGAACTGAGCAAGGGCTTTCGACATTCGGTCCTTCGTGACTTTCGCATCTCCAAAGGCTTTGCGGAACAGAGGAGGGTAGATCGGATCGTTCGCAATTTGCGGCACGAGTTTCTGGATGCTGTGGCCCATTTCGGTCGCATTCTCGATCGGCATGAGCACTTGATCTTCCAGCGTCCGGACTCGCTCGTCCCAGAAGAATCGACCGTTGGGATAGTACCGCGTGTTGACCAAGCTCATGCCGTTCCGATCGACCTTTTTCCCGGCAAATCCAACACTCACTTTTCTCGGATCGGCAAACGCATTCTTTTGCAAGTGGCATGAGGCGCACGCCACCTTTCCGTTGATTGACAGCTGGGTGTCATAAAAGAGGACACGCCCAAGTGCTGCTCCGGCGTCCGTGATTGGATTGTCTTTCGGAGTGTTATCCAGTCGATCAAGGAAAGCCACCCGAAAGTGTTTCGGCAACTCAATCTTTGAGTAGTTGAATGATTTGTTGGGCAAGTTGAGCGTTCTTTGGGAGCGTTTGGTCTCGGCGTTGACAGTGGAACTGCACAACGCGAACACCACGACCGCAAACGCCGCCGCGTTGGTCAACGTTTTCATTTTCCCACTCTTCCTGGATCGTGTCTTGGGTCTGCGATGGTGAGTGCGGGCGAGTCATCCGGAACTCACGAGCGATAGTAGTAGGCACACTCCGTGTGCCGTGACCAAAGTAGTAGGCACACTCCGTGTGCCGTGACCAAAAGACAGGCAAACGGCACACTCCGAACGCGAAATAAATGAATGTCCGTTTTTTGTCTTTCGTAGGGTGGGGCAAGCGGCAGCGCGAGCGAACGCGAAGGAGTTGCATGCTGCGAAGCAGCAGTGCGACTCCGGAGCCGAAAGACAACACAGCGAAGCCCCACCACGTGTTCGTTTCCGACGCCGTTGTCGGTCATTTGTTGTTAGACTGATAAACGGGAAGGGTGGGAGTGTCTCCACAGGGGAAGATGAAAAATTCGTCTTGGCGAGAAAAAGCGAGTGCCGACCGGATTTCGCTCACTACCCTGCCTCAAGATATCGCTTCTCGATTTTCGTCGCGACGGTGCCGATTCCATAATACCCAACGGAAATCCGCCCGACGTGAGTGAGCAAGTCATAGGCTTTCCAACGATTCCACTTGTATTCATCCTCCATCCAGAGGATCAAACGAGCGTAGGCTTCCGCAATCGAACGCTCCATCGGGCAACCAGAAACGACCGTCATGATTTCGGTCGGAGATTCAATGCGAGGCCCGACAAGTTTTTTGCCCTTCACCAAGTTGATGGTCACCGTTGTTTCGGACGCCATTTCGAGCCCCGTGGCCGACAACTCCCCATGGCCCATCGCCGCGTGCGCGTCACCGAGATAGAGATAGCCACCCGGAACGAAGACCGGAAGGTACACGGTGCTTCCCGGACAAACTTCGACGAGGTCCATGTTGCCGCCGTGCGGACCTGCCGGGAGTGTATTTGGAACGCTCCATTCGGGCGCCGTCCCGATGCATCCAAGCATCGGTTGATAAGGAATCGTCAGCTTGTCGCTCCAGTAAATCAGCCCATCCTTAATCGGACAAACATGAGCGCCATGCGGGACGTCGTTCCCGAGCCACTCTGCGAGTTGCTTCAAATTTCCGGTGTAAGTCGCACACTGGCCGGCTCGTGGTTGAATGTCTTCGATCTTCACGGCCAACGCATCGCCGGGTTCCGCACCTTCGACAACGATCGGACCAGTCACCGGATTACTGTAGGGCATCGTGGACTTGTCGCGTCGGTCGCCTGGTTTACGAATCTGTCCCGAAAGTGCGTCTTCGGCCTCCACGAGAATCGTTTCGCCCGGACGGACGGTCGCTCGCGGCTCCGGGTGCCGACTGAATTCATAATTCAATGGTTGTGCTGGCACTCGCTGCATTTGTCTTGTCCCCAAAGACCAGAGACAAGAAACCATCAATTTCACAGATGCCGCAAATACAACCCATCCGTGGTTTCCGTGAAATCGGTGGTTCTCTTGTCTCTCCTTCTGAACTTTCGGCTCTTGTCTTCAGCTTCTCTATTCCCTCTTCGAATGTCCGTGCTTCAGATGTTTCGGCAACCGATATCCCACTTCCAGGAACGAAACGAGGTTTGTGATTTCGTCCGCGGTGAGAACATTCGCCAAACCATCTGGCATGGGCGACTTCTTGGAAACGATGATTCGCTTGACGGCCCGCTTGGGAATCACTCGCACTTGCTTCGGCGTCAACAGGTTCGGAATGATGTGGTATTTTCTCCGGACGGTCTTCTGCAACACACCCGTGATGACCGTCCCGTGCCGGAGAAGGAACGAACGATTCTGAAACTTCTCGTGGATTTTGCTCGACGGCTCAAGGACTTGCCGCAACAACTCTTTTCCGCGATACCGTTTCGCCACGTCGGAGAGGTCCGGCCCGAGATTCACGCCATGCCCCGCGACGGCATGACATTGATGGCAATTGGCCTTCATGAACGCTTGCATCCCTCGCATCACTGATTTTTCATCTCGCCGGATGGCGAACTCCGCGAAGTCAGCGACCTTCCATTCGCGAACGATGGTGGGTTTGCGAGCGGCCAGCATTTTCTTTGCGGTCGCGTCGTCCTTGGCGACGACCATGTTCCCTTTCATGATGACCCAGTGACCGGGAAAGGTGCACACATACGGATAGACGCCCGGTTTCGCAGGAGCCTTGAACCGTAGGACGTGGACACGTGATTTTCGCGTCGGTCCGATCATCGGTGCCGCGTGCAATATGAGATGCTTTTTGTTTTGTGGAATGAAATCCGAACTGGCGTTTCGAGGATCTTTCGCCATCTCGTTCGCCGCCATTCCGACTTCGGCGAGAGCACCGGGCTTGACGAAGATCAAGTTGTGATCGGTCGCGTCGGGATTCGTGAACACCAACTTGATCGGCTGTTCCGGCTTGGCGGTGAACAAGTCCTCGCTGAATAGCATCCGTTCTGGGCGACAGGAAATCCGGACGATCTTGATATCCTTTTGACTATCGAACTGAGCTTGTTGGGCCGATGGCGGCGGCTCGCGGAATTCGTCGTCGGCCTTGGAACTCTTGAGCAACCGAGCCACTTGCGCGTTCCCTTCCGAGAACTTTCGGAGAGTGCGAGAGCCCAAGGCACACCGAATGGCATAATCGAGATGGCCGCCTCGGGGGTGCTTGAACACGTCCAACATCGCCTCGAAGGCAGGTCGCGTGCCGATGTAGCTCGCGGCAATCGCCGCCTGCATTCGCACAATCCCATTGGAATCGTTGGCCGCTTTCCGCAACAGTTTGACCGCATCGGGCATGTGGATGTGCCAGTATCGGAGCTGGTGCGTTGCGGCAGCTCTGGCGTGTCGATCGTCGCAACCCAACACTTCGCGAAGCAATTTCGCGTTCGGTTTTCGGATGCCGCGGTACGTCCAGATCGCTTCCATCTGATGATGTCGGAATCGGGCATCTTTGCGATTCAAGCCCGCGACCCAAGTATCGAGCGCCTTCTTGACCTTGTTCGCGTCACGCTCACGGAGTTCTCGCCTGGCCCAATAGCGAACGCGGTATTCTCGTCGTTCGAGGAGTTTGATCAACTCCGGAACGCTCGCGTCGGCAATCTTCGGCGGGTCTTGCAACTTTCGACCTTTGGCCGTGACTCGCCAAATGCGTCCCGATTTTCGATCTCGTCGGTCGTCGCGAAGGGAATACTGCGCATGTCCTTTGACGGGGTTGTACCAATCGCAAATATACAGCGCCCCGCGAGGTCCGAATCGAACATCGACCGGAATGAAACTCAGGTTCGTCGAAAAAAGTAAATCGCCGACGTACTCCTCGTCGTAACCCATCGGCAGTTCCTTCCACTTATGAATCTCCACTCGCGTGGTAGGCTTGTAACGGACCTTGATGAAATATCCAAGGAGCTGTAACGGGAATGAGATCCAGTCGATGAACTCATGACCACAAACGCCCGAGTAGGCTCGGAGCCCTTTGGGGCGTGGATGAACTTGCGGATACGGCGGGTCGAGGGAATGGAATGCCTCGGCATAAACCGGATGGCTCGCGAGATGTTGACCCCAATCGTCAAACGTCACGCCCCACGGATTCGTGCTGCGATACGTGCCGAAACTCGTCAGCCGATGGTTGTCGGTTTCGAAGCGGTAGCAACCTCTATCTTGTTGCA
>CAYYUU010000375.1:0-7128 GCA_964474955.1 uncultured Alcaligenaceae bacterium
CCCCCGTCACGTCGTTGTACCCAACCATCTCGGTGTCGCCGACGACTGGCCGAACGTCTTCGGCGCCTATCCCCAAAGTTTCGGCCAGCTGCATGGCCAGTGACGTTCGGGTTCCTCCAATGTCTGTCGAGCCTTCGAGAAGGGCGACCGTTCCGTCAGGGTTGACCGTGGCCGAACAGCTTGACTTGAGGCCGATGTTGAACCAGAAGCCGGAAGCCACGCCCCGACCACGATACGGTCCTTCGAGTGGCGACTTGTAGTGCTCCGATTCTTTGGCCGCAGTGGCCGTTTCGATCATTCCGATGCGGACGTATTTCGGACCGTCGGCGCGACGAGTTCCTTCCTTGGCTCCATTCTTTTCGCGGAATTCGAGAGGATCGATGCCGAGTTTTTCACAAATCTCATCGACAACGGTTTCGGAAGCGAAAGCAGCGTTCGTCGCTCCGGGGGCTCGGTAGGCCGAAGTCATGGGCTTGTTGACGACAACGTCGTATCCGTCAATGTGGACATTCGGAATGTCGTAGCATGCGAAGACGCACATGCAACCGGGGCCAATCGGCGAACCGGCGAAGGCACCCGCCTCGTAGGCGAGATAGGCTTCGGCGGCGACGAGCTTGCCTTCCTTGTCGGCACCCATCTTGACGCGGATGTACGAACCGGGCGTTGGACCGGTCCCGACGAAGACCTCTTCGCGGTTCATCGTGACCTTGACTGGCTTGCCCGTTTTCTTGCTCAGGGCTGCCGCGACCGGCTCAAGGTAGACCCGGATTTTCCCGCCGAAGCCACCTCCAATTTCCATGGGGACGACCTTCACACGGCTCACCGGAACGTCCATCAGTTCGGCCACTTGGGCTCGGACGGTGAATGCACCTTGCGTGCTACACCAAACGGTCAAGTGTCCGTCGGCGTTCCAAAGTGCGGTCGCGTTGTGCGGTTCGATGTACCCCTGGTGAACGGTGGCGGTGTTAAACTCTCGCTCGACAATGACGTCGGCCTTTTCGAAGCCCTTGGCCGCATCGCCTTTTTTGAACTGGATGTGCTTGGCGATGTTGGAAGGTTTGCCGTTGGATTGTTGGCCATTCTCTCCGACGGCCTGTTGCGTCACCACGTCCTCGTGGAGGAGTGATGCTCCGTCCTTCATAGCTTCGCGAACGTCGGTGACGTGGGGGAGCGGTTCGTAATCGACCTTGATCAGATTGAGGGCCTCCTCAGCGATGTGCGGGCTCGTGGCGGCGACGGCGGCGACGGCATGGCCCTTGTAGAGCACCTTGCCACGCGCGAGAGTGTTGGAACTCAGGTCATTGAGCTTGACGGCTCCTTCTCCGAGTTCGGCGATTCGGTTCCCGGGTTCGGAGAGGTCTGCCGAAGTGACCACGGCTTCGACCCCTGGTAAGGCTTCGGCGGCGCTGGTGTCAATGCTGCGAATCCGACCGTGGGGGATGGGACTTCGGAGAATCCGACCGTGGAGCATGCCGGGCAACTGCAGATCGGCGCCGTACATTGCTCGCCCTGTAACCTTGTCGACTCCGTCGTGGCGGATGGGTCGAGTGCCGATGACCTTGTAACCGTTCGTCTCGTTCACTGGGGTATATCCTTTGAGTTAACTGTTGGTTGTCAGAAGTTCTTTGGTCGCGATGATGTCGGTGGTGCTCGTAGTTCGTAGGTTGGGCAAGCGTGAGCGCCGCGAAGGAGTTGCATCCTGCGAAGCAGCAGTGCGACTCCGGAGCCTGAAGACAACACTGCGAAGGCCCACGAAACGATTTCTACTTCGCGTTATTCACTTTCTTCAACAATTCGCGGGCTGCGTCTTTGACCTCGTCGCTGGCTTCTTTTTCGCGGATGATACTTTCGAGTTCTCGCACAATTTCGGGTCGGTTTTTCACGACTGCTCCGCCGACGCTCTTGAGGGCTTGAAGCGGCAATATTCTAGCATCTCCGCTCGATGTGCTGTCAACTTTGACGTTGCCATTACCCCGTTCGACTCCGCTCCCGCTCGTCCCGGACTTGACGCCCCGATAGATTTTGAGACTCTTGTCTTGCAAATATTCGGTAAGGACGTCAAGTGTTTCCTTCGTCGCGTTCGGTCCGCGGATCCGCCCAAGGAGGAACGCCGAGTCGTACCGTAGCTTCTTTTGGGGATGGTCGCTTGGGTTCTTTGGCTCTTTCAGCATCTGCTCGACCGTCTTCAACAGATTTTCTTCCTTGGCCAGATGACCGCCATGACCGAACATTGCGACCAACGCCCAGTTTCGAGCCAGCGACTTATCTCGAGGATTGCCGATCACTTTCGTCAAGGTCCGGATAGCATTTTTCAACTCCGGGATGCCTTCGCGGCGTATCTCGGGAACTTTCATGGCATCCTGACCGATACGCAGAACGGCGTCTGCGGCCCAATGACGAACGTCGATGTCTTCGCCGGTATCGGCCACGACCCGAACGAGGTGCGGAATCGCAGACGTGCCGGCTCTCCGAATTCCGCCTAACGCAACAGCCGCCATTTCTTGGACATCGTTGTTCCTGTGCTTGAGCAACGAGACCAACGCAGGGATGGCCGGTTTGCCGTTCGGTCCGATGGTGTTGATTGCCCCCGCAGCCTGTTTGATTCGATTAATGTCTTTGCTTCGGAGGGCCTTGACGAAGATGCTCATGGCTTTCGCGGCGCCCGGTCCACCGATGTTGCCCAGCGCGAGGGCGGCGTTCCACCGAACCTCTTCGTAACGGTCGGTAAGTCCCTTTACCAAAGGTCCCTCGGCGACGTCGGCATCCTTGGGCGTGACGATGTCGACAAGCAACGTCGAGGCGGCTTTCCTCGCCTCGGAATTTTTGGAGGAAAGACAGGCCAACAATTCTCGCAGGGCTGGTGCAGCCTCTTTTTTGTAATTGAGCAGTGCGATGGCCGCGTCTCGCTTGACCAAGTCGTCCGTATCGCGGAGGGCTTTGCGAAGACTGTTGACGGCGCTAGCGTCCATTTGGCCCAGAGCCCACGCGGCGTTTTGCCGGACGGCTGCGTGCTCGGATTGATTGCTGACGACTCGATCCAAAAATGGCAGAGCGTTCGTAACGTCTCGCCTTGGTAGGCAACCGATGGCATACACGAGGCTTCGGCGAACGAGTGGGGCTTGCTCAACTCGGAAGGCTGCTTGCAGTTTCGAACTAAGTTGTGGATCGTCTGTCGTCGGTCCACCCAAACTCACCTTGCAGATTTCTCCGATGGCGAACGCCGCGGCATCACGAACCGACCAACTTGCGTCCGACCGGGCGACCTTCAACAACAGAGGAATTTGCGCACTCGCACCTTCGCCTATTTTCCCGAGCGCGAAGGCCGCGCTGCGTCGTCCGGAAGCGTTTCCCGTTTCCAGTTGTTTTGTCCAGTGGGTGAGGGATTTGCCGAGAAAGGAATTGCCGCCGTATCCGTAAGATATCTGTGGATACGTCAACCCGACGAAGAAACTGATGACCAACGCAGCTAGAATGCGAGACATGACGTCCGTCCTTTGTGGGTACGCTTTGGCTGGTGTTCTCACGGGCGTGCGGATAAACAAGTGTCTTTTTTTGAGTGTCGCCTTTCGCTGGGGCGATCGGATAAATAACAGTCGCATGTTTGAGGGCCCGTAGAACCTTCTTTTGCCTTTTGGGAAAAGCATGCCACCCAAGATCGTGGTGTTTTGGGTGGCATGCTTCTGCTTACAGCAGAAGCATGCTCTAGAGTCGCGGCACCACAATCGTTCTCAATCCGACTCTTATTCATCCGACTGCCCGACCGAAAGACGAGACTCTCCGAAAGGCCACAAACACCACTTTTACACCTTCAATTGTAATGCCTTTGTGCGGATTTGACGAGAACCGAATTGGATCAGCAATCATCCGGCCTTCCGACGAACTCATCCAGAGAATGGATTTTTGCCGTGCCCTTCCGCTCACCATACGTTATCTCTAATTAGATGGATCGGTCTCATTTTTAGAACGCCTACCTTCTACTCCCGAGAGTTACCCTCTATGAGATATACCCTCCTTTGTTCATTGATACTCGTGTTATGTTCAAGCCTTGGTGGGGCTCCCGTTGCCTCAGTCCCACAAGGCGGTGCCAAGACGAAATCTGCGTGGCTCACGGCGAAACCAAGACCGCAATGGATTTGGCACAAGCAAGTTCAAGATGCCCAACGAGTGTATCTGCGGAAATCCTTCCGACTATCGGCGAAAGTCAAATCCGCCCGGCTCTACATGACGTGCGACAACAAGGCGCAGTTATGGATCAACGGCAAACTCGTTGGGAAAAATCGTGACTGGGGCTTCCCCGTCGAAAAAGACGTCGCTTCGTTCTTGACGAAGGGCGAGAACATCATCGCGGCCGAATGCAAGAACGATGGCGGACCTGCCGGTTTCGTCATGAAACTTGCGATCACGACAGCCGACGGAAAGAAACTCGCCATCGTCACAAACAAATCGTGGCAGCTTTCCACCAAAACCGAAAAAGGTTGGCAAGGAGCCAAGTTCCAAGGGAAGTGGGACAACAAACTTGTGCGTGTCGTTGGGAAGCTCGGCGGAAGTCCCTGGGGCATTCCTGCCTACACAAAACAGGTCGCGGGAGGTGGCGGCGGTAATCGTCTCGACCCAAACAACATCACGACACTCCCTGGTTTCAAGGTCGATCTGATTTACGTCGTCCCGAGGTCCCAAGGCAGCTGGGTGTCACTCGCGACCGATCCCAAGGGTGGATTCTATGCGTGCGATCAGGGTGGCGCTGGGTTGTTTCACATCACCGTAGACGAAGACGGAAAAGCCAAAGTATCCGAGGTTCCGGTCAAAGTCGGAAATCGCAGACTTTCAGGAGCCCAAGGGCTTCTTTGGGCCTTTGACTCACTCTGGTTTCATCGCAATGGTGGCCACTTACATCGTGTCACCGATTCAAACAACGATGGCCAACTCGACAAGGCCGAAGTCATGCCCAGCCGAACCGGAGGCGGAGAACACGGCAATCACGCCGTCGTGCTTACCCAGGACAAGAAAGGTCTCTACCTCGTCGGCGGTAACCACGCCCCACTTGCCCCGCTCGCCCGCAAACGAGTTCAGAGCTGGGACGAAGATTTTCTCCTTCCGCGAATGTGGGATGCCAACGGACATGCACGAGGTCGGCTGGCTCCCGGAGGCTGGGTCACTCGATTCAACCCCAAGACCAAGACGCAAGAACTCATCTGCAGCGGATTCCGCAACGAGTATGACGCGGCGCTGAATCGTTATGGTGATCTCTTCACGTATGATTCGGACATGGAGTGGGACCTGGGCTTGCCGTGGTACCGCCCGACTCGCATTTGTTTGGCCGGGAGTGGGATTGATTACGGTTGGCGAAGTGGTTCGGTGAAGTGGCCGGAGTATTTCGAAGACACGTTGGGGCCGATCGTGGAAATTGGTCCGGGTTCTCCGACCGGCGTTCTGGCTGGAATCGGAGCGAAGTTCCCGGCGAAGTATCAAGATTCGATCTTTGCTCTCGACTGGACGTTCGGCACGATCTACGCCATCCACCTCACTCCGAAAGGAGCTGGCTACAAGGGCGAGCGGGAGGCATTCGTCTATGGTGCTCCGTTGCCCGTGACGGACGCGGTTATCGGCAAAGACGGTGCGATGTACTTTTTGATCGGTGGTCGTGGGACGCAATCGGCGATGTTCCGAGTCCGATACGTCGGCAAAGAATCGACCGAACCCAGCCAAGGCAATGATACGCCCGAAGCAGCCAAGGCTCGAAACCTTCGTCGCGAGTTGGAAGCATTCCATGGCCGAAAAGTCGAAGGCGCCATCAAGAAGGCGTGGCCGCACCTGTCGACGACCGATCGATTTCTGCGAAACGCTGCCCGCGTTGCCGTGGAATCGCAGCCGGTGAATTTGTGGGCCGACAAAGTGTTCATCGAAGAGAATCCGCAAACCCGGATCACCTCTGCGGTTGCTCTCGCCCGAATGGGTTCAAAATCGTATCGTCCGAAGTTGCTCGCCAGCCTGCTCGAACTCGATCCTGCAAAACTGACCGAGTCGCAGTTCCTCGGGCTCTTGAGAGCCTATTCGCTGACGTTCATCCGTCTCGGACGTCCGACCGAATCGGAACGCCAAAAGGTCATTGCCGAACTCGATCCGCATTTGCCGAGCAAGAGCGACAACCTGAACACGGAGTTGTTGCGAGTGTTGACGTACTTGCGAGCACCGAGCGCCGTTCCCAAGGGAATAGCTCTGATCAAGAATCGCAAGAAACCGAAAATTCCCGATTGGGCTGACCTGGCCAAGCGGAATCCGGGATACGGTCGCGCCGTCCAACGCATGATCGACAATCATCCGCCGTCAGTTGAAATCGGCTTTGCGTATTTCTTGCGGAACTTGAAGCAGGGTTGGACGCTCGAACAACGCCGGACGTATTTCCAGTTTCTCAACCAAGCTGCGAAGGGCTCTGGCGGTGCGAGTTTCCCGGGATACCTTCGACGGATTCGCGAGGAAGCATTGGGGAACTGCACGAACGAAGAACGGCTCGCTCTGAAAGATCTCACGAAGGAAAACTTTGATCCTGTGCCGACCTTCAAGATCACCAAACCGAAAGGTCCTGGCCGAAAGTGGAAGGTCGCAGAAGCCCTGCGAAGTGTCCGAGGGAAGGCGAATTTCGAACAAGGCCGGAGCCTATTCTTCTCGGCGAATTGTGCAAAGTGTCACAGGCTCGGCGGGCTCGGCGGCGACGTCGGTCCCGATTTGACGAGCCTCCCCAATCGCTTCGACCAAAACTACGTCGTCGAGGCCATCATCCACCCGAGCAAGCACATCTCCGACCAGTACGGATCGTCACTCGTCAAGCTCAAGAATGGCAAGTTGTTGAGTGGGTTGGTAGTCGAGCAAGGCAAGAAGTACAAAGTCTATCCGGTCAAGGCCGACGCGGTGCCGATCATCATTTCGAAAGACGACGTGGACATGATGAAGGCGTCTCCGATCTCACAAATGCCGACGGGACTGCTAGATCCATTAAATCCGCAAGAAGTGCGTGACTTGGTGGCGTATTTGATGTCGGGTGGAAATCCGAAGGATCGACGATTTCGGTAGTGGGTGAACCTGGTGTTCCGTTGATACTCTTGGGTGAAGGCCGCCACATCAGCTCCTCTG
>CAYYUU010000376.1:0-7110 GCA_964474955.1 uncultured Alcaligenaceae bacterium
GTCGTTCGGTGGAGGTTGTGTGGTCGGTGATGCCGTGGCCACGGATACTATTGTGATCACGCGAGAAGGAACTCAGCGTGTTGCGGAGTATGCGTTCCAATTGGCGAAATGCCGAAATGGACGGCCCCTCGATGGGCAGAAAATCGTGACGTGCGTGGACAAGGTAAATGTGTTTCGGAGTCTTGCGTTCTTTCGAAAAGTGTTTTTCGACGTCGCCGCAAAACATCCGGACATTCAAGCCGAAGCCACTTATGTTGACGCCATGAGTTTATATATGGTTCAGAATCCAGCAGCCTATGATGTGTTAGTGATGGAAAACCAATTTGGGGACATTCTATCCGACTTGGGCGCCGGCATAGTCGGAGGGTTGGGGATGGCCCCTTCCGGTGAACTCGGAGACGGTCGGGGGCTGTTCCAGCCTTCGCACGGTTCGGCTCCACAACTCGCGGGAACAAATGTTGCTAACCCTGCCGCCATGATCTTATCAGCAGCCATGATGTTCGAGTGGTTCGGCACACAACATGATGACCCGCAAGCTTCGAAAGCTGCGAGCCAGATCGAACTGGCCGTTCAAGAAGTTCTGAAAGCAGGCACAAAACTCACAGCGGATTTAGGAGGGCAGGGGAGCACGACAGACTTTGCGGAGGCTGTGATCGTCGCTTTGGGATAATCCGCACTTGTCATTCACGCGAATCGGGCGGATTTCCAGCCACCCTTTCCATTTCGATAATCCGATTTCGCATCAACTCAGGAATCGGTGCCTTCTGCATCTTATCGTAGTTATACATCACGATGGTTCCTTCGCCGGTCGTCGCGATCGCCTTTTGTTCGTGGCTAACAATAATATGTTCGAGGACGAAACGATCTTCGCTCATGGATTTGAGTTTCGCTCCGATCGAAATGGTGTCTGGGTATGTGACCGGCCTCTTGAATCGAGCCGAAACGGCGGAGACAATTGGGCCGATTCGGAATTGCTCCATGCACTCGTCCCATCCTGCTCGTCGCATATATTCGATGCGAGCATTTTCGAAGTATCGAAAGTACACGATATTATTTACATGTTGGTACGCATCCATTTCTCCCCAAGCTACGGCTTGTTCGATTACGACAGGATATCCGGAAAGATAGGTTTCGACTTCGGGCATAGAATTGTTACCAGCAATAGAAGGAGCGGAGTCGGAAAGACAAAAAAACAAAACCAAGACGGGCGCCCTTTCGCGGAGCGAAAGACGACACTCATAAACAAAAACAAAGCTACGGCACACGGAGTGTGCCTACTACTTGGTTACGGCACACGGAGTGTGCCTACTACTTTTTATAACATCTCTTCGATACTTTCGACGATTCGCTCGACGACGGATTCGTCTGTCTTGGGGTTAAAGAACACCGCCTTCCAACCTGGTACAGGAATTCCATTTGGTTCAAAACCCATCGCTGTGGTGAAACTCAGCCGGGCATCGACTGCGGGGTTGAGCATGGCTTGGCGTTTGTCGAATAGCCGACGGACTTCGGTAAGATACCGAGAACATTCTTCGGCGTTGAGTTCACCATTGACGAGCCGACTATAAATGTCCCCGGCATTACGACCTTTCGGCAGCACCCACCAGACGACGCTCGGGCCGATCGTTTCCATGTTCAAAACTTTGCAATAGTCGAGTGTGGCGATGCGGTGCTTGAGAGAATTCGCAAGTTCCAAGGCGTTGGCGACGAGCATTTGGTATCCGGTTAGGCCCATCGCGTTGAGCGACGCAATGACCGAAAACGGACCAATGCCGGGACGCGAACATTCGAGCGTGAAGAGGGCTGGATCGCGACGATAATCGGCTTCTGTAAAATACGGGAGTTCTTCCTTGGTCCGGAAGAGGCGAACAAGGTCGTCCCGGCGGTTGACGATGAACGCGCTACTTGGGTAATGTCCCCATCCCCATTTGTGGAAGTCGATCGTCACCGAGTCGGCGTGTCGGAGTCCTTTGCAATGTTCCTGGGCTTGGCGGATAAGTGGGAGAGTGCGTTGTTCGAGGCCGAACGGATTTTTCTCGATGTTGTATTCGGTGAGGAAACACAGTGCCCAGCCGACGGCGGCGTCGACGTGAAACTGCGGTACGGGCTCTCCGTGCTCGTTAGCCTTTTCGGTAATGATGCGACGAATTTCGCCGAGGTCATCGATGCCGAATGCGTCGGTGCTTCCGAATGTCGCGATGACAAATGCGACCTTCGTTCCCGCCGAATATAGTTCTTCAAGTTTGTCGGCGAGACAGTCAAGTCGCATGGCCAACGTCGAATCGGTCGGGATCGAATGGAGGTTATCCGTCCCCATTCCGAGCCAACCAGCGAGTGTTGCGTTGGAGTAATGCGCGGCATCGGAGACCAATCCAGCCAGCTTCGCTCCTTGCAGACCTGTGTGCATCGCTCCGGGCAGAACTTTTTCGATGCCGAGTTTGCCGCCATATAAATTGGAGATTGTCCCGCCCATCGTGAACACGCCCCAAGGTTTGTCCGTGTAGTAGAACAACAAGTTTGCAAGGGCCGTGATGGCTTTGACTTCGAGTTCGTTGGCACGTTGGCTATATGTATCCGTACACAAGTTCGGATTCTTGAGGAGACACGCAAACGCACCGACCAACGACGCATAGTTCGCGGGGCCCTTCACGTTCTCCAGATGGAGTTTCGAGTACCATCCGTCGGTCCCCCAAAAGTATGGGAAGATGGCATCGCGGGCGTCTTTGAGATTTCCTGGCAGAGTGTGGATTTCTGGATTGGCCTGAGCCGTCTCGTAGTTGCGAGACATCAAGATCCCAGGAGGAAGAGACTCTTCGGCTTCGATCGCCGAGAGCAGTTCCTGGATGATTTGGAGAATCGCTCGCTTGTCGCAAACGTAAAACGTGTTGATCAGATGTTCAATTTTCGCGCGGTCCATGGACGAAACCTCGGGAGCTAAATCGCACTTCGTCGCATCGAAGTGGCTGAGGTTTCTTATATGGGAATGGACCGACGAACACCACTAGAGACTCCGTCTCTCGATCTCAAAACAAAGACTGAAATCAAAAATAAAGAGTACCAAAGCGGCAGCAAGCTGCCGCACTCCAGAACAAAACAACGACAAATCCAATCCTCGTGTTTATTGCTCATCACATCGAAAGACAAATTTCTCTGAATCCAATGTGGCGTCCCTTTCGAAATGCATAGTGATAGGCCACTAAAATACACAAGAACGTCACGACCTTGACGTTCGACCACAATATAGGAACTGAAGACATTGGTTTCTGAGTGATTGGCCGTCATGTAACCACTCAGAACTTCTCACGAAAGGACGATGCCATATGACAAACTTCCGAAATTCCATTGCAATCGCTGCGATTGCAGCTCTGTTCACTGCTTCGAGCGTTCAAGCCGCCCACACTGATATCGTCACGACGGCGGTCAAAGCTGGAAAGTTCAAGACTTTGGTTGCTGCCGTGAAAGCAGCTGGTCTGGTTAACACGCTCAAAGGTCGTGGGCCATTCACCGTGTTCGCACCAACCGATGAAGCATTCGAGAAATTGCCCGAAGGTACTCTCCAAGCCCTTCTGCTCCCGCAGAACAAGAGCAAGCTGACTTCGATTTTGACCTACCACGTGACCCCTGGTCGCGTCCTCGCCAAGCAAGCGTTGGGTTTGCAAAATGCTCCGACGGTCAACGGCCAACGACTCGACGTCGAGTTCAAGAACAACACCTTGACGATCGACGGCGCGAAAGTCGTGATCACCGACATCCAGTGTAGCAACGGAGTGATCCACGTCATTGACAAGGTCATGCTCCCGAGTTTCGACACGATCCCCGCGACGGCCGTGAAGGCTGGAAAGTTCAACACGCTTGTCGCAGCGGTAAAGGCTGCTGGTTTGGCCGAGACGTTGTCTGGGAAAGGTCCTTTTACCGTTTTCGCTCCGACCGACGCGGCGTTTGCAAAGCTGCCCAAGAACGTTTTGAATGATCTGCTTAAGCCCGAGAACAAAGACAAGCTCACGAAAATCTTGCTCTACCACGTCGTGAAAGGTCGAGTCTACTCGGACCAAGCCGTTAAGGCTGGTCGAGCCCGAACGCTCTCCAAACAAAGCGTTCGAGTCAACTTTAACGCCGACGGCATCAAGATCAACGATTCGAAGGTGGTTGCTGCAGACATCGACACGTCCAACGGTGTCATCCACGTCATCGACACCGTCTTGATTCCCAAGTCGTTCACCTCGGCGGACGCTTGTCGTATGCTCGAAGACGTCGTTGCTCGCGGTTCGAAAATGTTTAACAACAACAACCACTCTGGGTGTGCTCAGGTCTACGAAGAAGCCTGCCGCGATCTCGTTGAGCAAATGCCCAAAATGGATCCGCGCGCTCGACGGATGCTCATCAGCACACTCAACCGCACCCAACACATGCGGCACGCCACCCAACGAGCTTGGGCACTACGGCACGCCATCGACATGACGTACAGCATCATGACGTCGGATCGCTAAGCCAACGTCACCACCTGTCCGCATACCCAAATGAGGGAACTGGTCATCCAGTTCCCTCGCTTCATGTTTACCCAGAATTTGGTGCGAAATGAGGAGGTCACCATGAAACGCGGGACCCTTACTATACTCTCTTTCCTCTTAGCGTTTTCTCTCTCGTCTGCGAGTGTGCAAGGCCAAACGATGACCGGCGACTTGTCCGAGACGCCAAAATGGACTCCACCGAAAGCTGATCCACAAGGAGCGGCTCGCGTCCAGATTGCCATTTTGTTGGACACCAGCGGCTCGATGCGTGGACTCATCAACCAGGCACGCTGTCAAATTTGGAACGTCGTAAATACTTTGGCCGACGCCCGCCGTGGTGGCGAGCGAGTGAGTCTGGAAGTGGCCGTTTATCAATACGGGAGTAACCAATACCGATCCGACGGCTACATCCGACAAGTGACTGGTTTCACCGAAGATTTGGACGAAGTGTCGCGTGCTTTGTTCTCGCTGCGTTCGAATGGTTCCAAGGAGTATTGTGGCCGGGTCATTCAAGACGCCGTCAAGGACTTGGAGTGGGACGAATCCCCGTCGGTATACAAAGCCATCTTTATCGCCGGGAACGAACGGTTCGATCAGGGGACCGTGACGTTTGGTTCGGTGTTTCCGAAACTCATCAAGAAGCGAGTTGTCGTCAATGCCGTCTACTGTGGTTCACGCTATCCAGGCGCGGACCTTTGGAAGGATGCAGCTTGCTCGGTCGGTGGGACTTTCACGAGGATCAACCACAACCATCAAATGCCAAACCTCCGGACGCCGATGGATCCTGAACTGCGAAAGCTCAATCGACATATGAGCGAGACGTTCGTTTTTTACGGACGCAACGCCGAGAGGGCCAGACGAAATCAGGAGCTACAAGACACGAATGCGGCCAAGATGTCCGACCAGGTGTTTGCGGCACGCATGGCTACCAAGATTGGACACTTGTACGTCCACGTCCATAGCGACCTGATCGACGCCATCGAACACGGGCACGTCAAACTGGCCAACATGCCCGAGAGCAAGATGCCGGAAAATCTGCGGAAAATGACCCCGAAGGAACGAAAGCAATACGTGGCCAAGTTCACGCAACGGCGAGACCAAATCCGCCGAAAGATGGCTACTGTGATTGCTCAACGTCAGCGTTTCTTGAATCAGAAGATGAGCGAGAAACTGAAAGGACAGAAGAACGCCCCGCAAGTCTTTGGAGAGGCCCTCACACGAATCGTTCGTGAACAAGCAACCGCACGAGGTTATCGGTGGGCGCAAGCTCGGAACGAATACTAATTTCTTTCGCGATGCCGTCGAGAACGCAGCAGACCAGAGATCAACTTTTGGCCTGCTGCGTTCTCGAACGCTTCAGAGCATTTCATTTTGGGGATCGCCCTTCAGCTCACGAACGCCGTCTGATCTTTGCTTTCCAACGCACCGCTCTCTTTGTTCTCCCCACGACTTCTCGAGAGCAAGAACCAAAGCCCACCACCGACAATCGCAACGACGACGACCGCAACCACGATCATAATCATCATGTTCGAGGATTCGGGCTGTGATGGCTGCGTGATGGCCGTTTCGGCAGCTGCGTTGGCCGCCTGCTCTTCATCGAGTAAGTCGGTGTCAGAAACTGGGGCCGAAAGTTTTGGGAGTTTGGACGAGTCCCGTTCGATGGGAGGCGTGGGCGGAAGTTCAATTTGTTCATCCGGATTGGGAACCTTTGGTTGTTCCTTCAGGAATGGTTCGATGGGCGAGGGTTCTGGTTTTTTCGTAGGTGCTCGTTGGGGTAGTGTGGATTCCGGGGCCTTCGCTGGTGTCTGCGGCGGAACAGAAGTGGGCGAAGGAGCAGGGGGCTGTTGCGACGAACTCGATTGTGTCGGTGTCGGAGCGGAGGGAGACGGAGAAGTTTGCGCCGGTTCCGGAAATGGAGAAATGGGCGGGACCGTCCGGCTCGGCGGTTGTTGCGAACCCGGTTGAGGAGCCAGCGGATTCAACTGCTCTGGGAGTTCTGGAGTCGGAGGTTGTGGAATTGGAGATTCTGGAACAGCCGGCTGTTGAACGGGAGATTGCTGCGTTGGTGGTTGTAAGATCGGAGGTTGAGTCGCTGGCGGTTGCTCAGCCAAGTTTGCACCTGGGGAGAAATTCTGCCCACAGTGAGGACACGAAAGGGGTTGTCCAAGCAGATGATCCGGAACGCGACTTTTGCCTGAGCAGTGAGGACAAGTGACGATCAAGGCAATGAACTCCCGAGTTGCCGGTATGACTGTGATGCCGGAAACGGGCCGCTCCGACAAATTTCTTCCTTGTATTGCAATGTCAATTTACGGTAACCAGACTCGTTGGCCAGCGGGGCATCGCGTGTTTGTGGTTTGTTTTTTGTGGTGGCCGGAAAGACGAAACAATGCGTGGGCAATTTCGTTTTCCACGAGTTCACGCCGCGTGGCGACAGTCGATCGTCGCTTGGGCGGACGGATGAACAAGTGTCTCAGTTTGGAGTGATGCATTTCGCTCCGGGAAAGGACGCCTGCCTTTGGTTTTGGTTTCGAGCCCCGCAGCGGGGATAGATCTTAGCCGTGGCCGTCAGGCCACGGAACGATGAGAACGCTCCATCTCC
>CAYYUU010000377.1:0-7095 GCA_964474955.1 uncultured Alcaligenaceae bacterium
GCCATCGCCAAGAGTCTTTGGCGTTGTTTTGGAGTCTCTGGCCGGTGCCCAGAGCCAAGTCTTTGAGGAACGCTTCGGGAGTTTGGCCCCGGCCTTGTAGTACCCAGAGCTTTTGGCCGAGCAGGTGGGCAATCCCAAGGCCAAACGCAGCAGCAGGATTCGAGCCACGGCAGCCGTGGTGGATTTGGTCGCAGAGACGACTTGGCTGAGCCAGGCCCAAAGGGTCATCGCCGGTGTGTAGACGTCGTGTTGGCCCTGGCCAAAGTTGACGTTGTGTCTTTGGGCGGCTTGTTCGATGGTTTGTTGGTCCAAGACGTTGGCGAACGGCAGTCCGTCTTGGCAGGCCAAACGAATCGAGCGTGTGGGCGAAGCTTCTCGCAGAGTTGTTTTGGGTATAAAAAGACATAGGCCTTCGTTGTGTCATCCAAACGTTGGGACCGGTTGGACACAAGGAAGGCCTGTGTGGGTTAGCATAAGGAAGGCTTCCACAATGTCGAGGCGAAAAACTGGCGTTTGGGAACAATTCGGTCCGCCGAGTTCCCGTGTCGGGCAAGGGGATTGTGCAAACAGACCAAAACCACAGGACCTTTGGAAGTGCCATTCGCGGCTCAATGCCGCTTTGGTTTTTGGTTTGTTGTCTTTCTGACTTTTCAAACGCGCTATCCACCGATCGAATGCATCGTCCGCAGAGGCTTGATGAATCGAGACGTGTTGATTTCGTGGCCTTCCCATTTCTCATGAACATTCCGACGGATGACGTCGGCAATGACTTCGTCGGAGGCCCCACTACGGATGAGTTGCTTCACGTCGGTTTCATCAATGGCAAAGAGACAGTTGCGGAGTTTGCCATCCGCTGTCAGACGCACCCGATTGCAATTCATACAAAACGGTCGCGAGATCGAAGCGATAATCCCGACACGGCCTCCGCCGTCGGTGTATTCGAAATCCATCGCCGGAGCCTGTGGATCGTAATCTTGTGCGGGCACGAGCGGCGCGACGTGCTCTTCGATTTGTTCGAGAATTTCGTGGGCAAAATACACCTTATCGCGTTCCCACTGATCGGCCCCGATGGGCATATATTCGATAAACCGCATTTCGAGTTGATGTTCGCGAGCAAATTTCGCGAGCGGAACCACTTCGTGTTCGGTAATCCCTCGCATGGCGACAGCATTGATCTTCACCGGCTCGAAACCGGCCGCCTTGGCGGCGAGAATTCCTTCGATGGTCTGTTCCAACCCGTCGCGCCGTGTGAGTTCACGAAACCGAACGGGGTCGAGCGTGTCAAGACTGATGTTGATTCGTTCGAGTCCGGCATCTCGAAGTTTCTGGGCCTGATCGGGAAGGAAAATTCCGTTCGTCGTCAGCCCCACGTCTTTGATGCCGGGAACACCGACCAACATTGCGACGAGCTTCTGCAGGTCCTTTCGCATGAGGGGTTCGCCGCCCGTGAGACGCACCTTGTCGATCCCAAGTGTCGCGCCGATGGTCACGAACCGGGTAATCTCCTCGAACGTCAACAGCTCGCTCCGGTCCATGAACACGACGTCTTCGGTCATGCAGTAGTTACAGCGCAGGTTGCAACGATCCGTCACGCTGATGCGGAGGTTATTGTGGACACGGCCAAAGGTGTCAATAAGCGGTGTCGTCATTGGCTCTCTGTTCCTGGGTGAACCCATTCGGTCGTTCCGTCGGCCCAGTTCTCTTTTTTCCAGATCGGGACCAATTCTTTAAGGCGATCCATGGCAAAACGGCAAGCCTCGAACGCATCTCCACGGTGTGGACAGCTCACGGCGACCGCAACGCTGATGTCTCCGACATTCAGGTGACCAAGTCGGTGTACCATCTGAATCGCCCCCACGGGCCACTTCTCACACGTCTCGGCCTCGATCTCGGCCATCTTTTTTTCGGCCATGCCGGGATAGGCTTCGTAATCCAGCGCGACCGTCTCGCGGTCACCGGTCAGATCGCGAACCGTCCCCAAGAACGTCACGACGGCACCACAATGATTCCGCCGGACGTTTTCGGTCAACGCAAAGTAGTCAATCGGTTCGTGTGTCAATTCAATCATGCGAGGTACATTCGCTTTCGGTCGAGAACTTGCCTTGAGGATATTGTACCCGCCAAGGGAGTCACAGAAAACTCAAAGCCAAGACCTCACGTGAAGGCGCGAAGGTGCGAAGGAAAGAAAAGTTGTTTGTCTGTCATGTTTGGGAAAGCTGTTTGTTGCTCCGCGAAAAGCAACTTTCTCCCGACAAATCTTATCCGTTTGCATCTGTGTCATCCGTGGTCGTGCTTTTTTCCTTTTCTTTCCTTCGCACCTTGTTCTGTTTACTTCAAAGGCGTTCCGGTGCGCCGCACCAAAAGCCTTCTACGCCCAGGCTCGCGCCTTCGCGTGAGGTCTTGGCTTTGGTCTTTTTCCTCTCTATTCCCTATTCCTTGTTCCCTGCTCCCTTATTTTCTCCCTTGCCTTCGTCTTCTTCGCTCGTCTTGGCACGGATCAAGGTTCGAGATTTTGACAAGATCCACTGAAAGATGAAGAAGTTCACCCACGAGAGCAAGATGACAGTCCAACCCATCAGGATCAACACACTCGGCGTCCGCGAAGCTGTCAAGGCATCAATAATGGCGAGTCCTTGGCTCAACTGCCCTGGCATGAACAAGACGACGAGCAATGTTCCCCAGACGATGGAGAGGATCAACGAAACGCCACACACCTTCGAAATTTTTTTGCTTTTCAGAGACCCACCGGTCTGCCAAATCGCCGAGATAAACAACAGTTGCGAAACCATTGCAAGCCCCAACAACGTCAGGACCCATCCAAACAACGTTTGGGTTGGTGCTCCCGCTCGCGCCGGAATGGCCGACGAAGCCAGGGACGAACCTGCTGCGATGGCGAATAATAAAAAGACGAGCAGCCAAAGCACGACCGCAACGCTGGTAGCTTGTCTGCCATTTGGAATTGGGAGCCAGCAGCACATAACCTGGCCGATGGCCACGAGCACGTATCCGACGATCATGAAGAACGCGGGTAAGATGACGAGCGAGCTGAGCGTCGATTCCCGAATCCACTGCAGCAACGACATGGCTTGCTGTCCGACGATTCGGTCCGACCAAATGGCACTGAGCAGCAGTAAGAACCAGAGCCAGAATCCTGCCGTCAGCGCGAACCATCCCATTTGCACCAACCCAAGTCCGGCACCGGTCTGCATCCATCCCCGCTTCTTGGCTTCCTGGGAAGGAGCTGGCCGATCTCGCGTGCGACGAACGGGACGGCCTGACCCCTCTTTCTCCAAATCTTTGTTCCGCTCAAGCCCTTGTTGCCTTCTGCCGTTCTCTGGTGCTTCGGAATCTGGGGGCCGCGATTCGAGGGATACCTCTTCCCCAAGCGGTGCATCCGGCCTGAGTAATTCCAATGGAATGGGTGGCGGCGTTGGAATGACAGAAGGCTGCTGACTTGGCGTTGAGACCTCCCCGATTTCCTCGTCCTGAATCGGCCCTGGTTGCTCCTCCTGCTGGGCAGCAGGTACGGGGGCGGGTTCCGGTTGCTCAGGCTCGCCAGGCGGTCTCGGCATCCGAAATGCTTTTCCGCAAGCCCGACAATCGACCGCATTCCCAGCTTGGTCTGGATCGTATTCGAGAAGATTACGACAATGGGGACAGAGGATTTTACGGACAGTTGTGCTGGACATGGAACTTGTGCGTCTCGGCATCTCAAAGGGAAACAAGCCGGGGCGTTTGCAAGAGCGACCATGAAATTCGTCACGGCAACACTCGTTCTTCTCCGGACCACACGCTGCCTGGGAGCATTTCGCGAAAACACAAGAGATATATTCTCAGTTCCGCCAAGGAGCGTCAAGGATACCTTGGCTTTGTAAAAAACGCTCTGACGGATGTCAGGCTGCTTTTTTCCGTGCCGTCGTCTTTGTTTTTGTTTTGTTTTGGAGTGCGGCAGCGAAGCTGACGCTTTGGTATTCTTATCTTTATTTTTGTTTTGGTTGTTAGCTCCATCAACCTCTCACACTCCAACCCAATACCCGGACACACATATCATTCATGTCGCACGGCGCAAAAAAGAATTTGATGAGGCATGAACCATCCCTGTCTCAATAACAACCCAACACTCCTTATTCAATACGATATCCCAACTTGTTACCATCATGTCAACGAAATACTATTTGAACATTCCTTCGTTATCGCTGGTCTCTTCCATCGCGAACCAAGTTTTCGCCACAGTTTTCCGCACTGATTTCTCGGCTCCGGGTGTGGCGTTATTACGATTTGCTTGCGACGTAGATTCTCAATCACTCCGTCGATTCATGGTCGATTTGAAGGACCAACTGAGCGAGTTATATTTTCAAAAACACTCTCAAACGCTCGGTTACAAATGGGCCGGTCGATTCAACCAACAACCGACGACCGAGTTTCATCTCGACGGAGCCCCAGAGATATCCTATTTGATGCTTGGGTATGAGCCTTCAGAAATCAAAAGTAAAGTGGCCGTTGCGGACTACACAAAGGCTGCTCACGACCTCGGAATGAGTCCCCAACAACTACTCGACGACCACAATCCTATGTATTCGGAGGCGAGCAACTTCTTGTTCCCTACATCAAAAGGTTCACTGAGTTTGATCACACTACATTTCAAATTCTCATCATCAATAATAGTTCACAAACATATGTTTCTGGTCAACAGAACCAACTCGGCGTTCTGCACCAAGCCACCATCGTGAATCCCGACGAAAACAAACCAAGGGTCGTGAATTCTACGATGCTCGTCCCACCCGATCTCCTCGAGGGCGATGAAGTGAGCCCAAGAGGAATGGTTGCTTTTTTGACGACGAATGAGGTTGCTGGGGCGGTCGGATAAACAAGTGGCGCATTTGGGACAGTTACTCTTCGCCAGCGAAAAGTAACTCCTTCGCTGCGCTTGCCCTTTTGTTTCTTTCTTGCTTCGAGTTTCTTTTTCCTTCGCTCTTCTCGCCGTTTCTTTCGAATTTCTTCGCGGTTCTTTTTCTTGCGAGGCTTCAGGCCAGGATGCCAACGCTTTGGCTGGCGACTGTTTGGTTCGGCCATCTTATCGAGCCACTGAGCATACAATTTTGTTAGAAGAGCCACGGTCGCCGGATGCTTCTTGGCGAGATTCGTTTTCTCCCCGATGTCCTTGCTGAGATCGAACAACTCAGTGTTATCCTTCACAGTCACGAGCTTCCAGTCTCCAGAGCGAACAGCCCATTTCCCAGTAAGCCCTCCGGAGCTCCAGAACAGATGGTCGTGGAGATGTTTCGCCTTTCCCTCGAGCACCGGGAGCATATTCTTCCCATCAAGCACCGTCTTTTTGGGAGGCGACACACCCGCGGCAACTAGTGCTGTCGGTAGAATGTCAATCGAACAAACCGGGACATCACATTTTCGCCCGCCCTTGAGTCGATCTGGCCACGAGACAATAAACGGAACCCGAACGCCCCCTTCGTAGTATTGTTGTTTGAATCCTCGCAACGGAGCATTGTTGGCGTGCATCTTCTTGGCGCCACCGTTGTCAGTCAGATAAATCAACAACGTGTTATGGAACAGCTTCTCCTTTTTCAGCGTCCGAACGATCTGGCCAACACCATCGTCAAGATGTTTGTTCATGGCCATCAATATATTTCGTTGTTCGTCGTTCGTGACCCCCTTAATATCTTTTTTGGGAGCCTGCGATGGAGCATGATTCGAGTTGTATGCGACATAAAGCAGAAACGGTTTCTTCTTGTGCCTTTGGATAAACGAAATGGCTTCCTCAGTAATACGGTGCGTTAGATATCCCTCGTCCTTGATCGTTTTCAATCCTCGATAGATAGGATGGTCAGAACTATCTAAATTGAAATAATCATGCGCCCCTCGCCCCATAAATCCATAGAACTCATCGAAGCCACGGTGAATTGCGTTATATTTGAGATCGACACCAAGATGCCATTTCCCGATAGCTCCACTCACATAACCATTTCGTTTTAAATATTGAGGCAGAAACACTTCCGAGAGCGGAACGCCCGATCCACCTTCGCCGGCTGTATACACTCCAAACCGTTGTTGATACCGACCAGTGAGCAATCCGGCTCGTGTCGGTGAACACACACACCCACTCGTGTATCCCTGCGTGCAGATAACGCTCGAACGAGCCAACGCATCAATGTTGGGAGTGTTCACTTCTTTGGAATGATGCGGATTATAACTCACATCAGCATACCCTTGATCATCCGAGAGAATAATCACGATGTTTGGTTTTCGCTTGTCCTGACCACTCGCGAAAACATCGACAGGACTCAGGAGCGAAAGGATCAGCGGACACGCCACCAGACCAAGAACCCAGTGCAGATTTTTCATGGGAGCCTCACGAAAGATTTGTGAAAAAAGTGTCTCAATTGTTGTATGGGATGTTGTCTTCGTTGCCACGAAGGAAAAGCAACGGTCTCAAACACACTCAAACAGGACTCTTATTTTACACGAGCTGGAGCCAGCGCCTTGGAGCCCAAATCGAGTCGGTATAATACTTGGTTGTAATCATACCGAGGAGTGCGAATTGGATTCCCTGAAAATGTATTAGTATATGTCCCTTCGAAGTGAATAGTTCGTCCTCCATCTCGGTCATAGAATTGATGATGACACACGTTATAGAACGTCTGTTTGTTATGTGTCAGGATATGAACCGCTTTGCGAAACGGACCAGTCGGGTGCTTGGCTTCTGCGTACCACACCTCACCAAGGAACGAGGTTTTTCCACCAATCTGACAGCCGATCATCACCCAACGTCCGCGATAGGGATTCCAGCGAACTGTTCCGCTGTGCAAGACGACTCGCGTTTTCGGCCTCGACGCATCCGCCGGACAGAACCGAGCTTCCTGGGGCTTGAGCTTTCCATTCTTCACCCACCTCGCTTCTGTCTTTGAATTCAGAGGTGGAAGGTTCTTTTGCCAACGCCACACTGGCTTGCCGTTCTTGTCCTTGATGACGATCGCTGGCTTGAGTTCCGCCCCGCGCGGCGAGGCGCGCCAGTCGATCACGACGCGATTGGTGGTGCCTTTGACCTCGTCGGTCTGCTCACGCACCGATGCGCCATCG
>CAYYUU010000378.1:0-7094 GCA_964474955.1 uncultured Alcaligenaceae bacterium
GTGCCCTATGGTCACGACGCCCGTTCGCCTATGTATTATGACCCGACGAGTGGACATGGTTTGTTAGTTCGGTTTTCGACGCGGACTTTGTGGGCGTATGATCCTGACAACATAAAATGGACGAAGCTGTCTCCGAAGGGTGTGAAGATACCCAAGGGCAAGAAACCTCTCGCTTACTTCGACCCGGTCCATAATGTGTTCGTCGTGATCGTTGGACGGACAGTTTGGGCTTATCGTTACCAGTAACCCGTTCGAGTTGAGATCCCTTCGCGTGTGTTTCTGTAGGGTGGGGCAAGCGAAGCGTAGGCCCACCTTTCTTTCGGCCAGATAGAAAAGGAATAAATCTCATGCCTCTTCAACAAGTTCTATACGTGGTTATGGCCACGGTGTTATCGGTTCCGAACTTCGTCCAGGCGGACAAACTCCAAACAATGAATGATGTAGAATTTGCGAAGCTCCATAAACTCATCAAACGCCAGCCGGGTGAATCGCGGTGGATGGAAATCAAGTGGTATCCCAGCGTTTGGGAAGCTCGGCAGAAGGCCGCCGCGGAAGGAAAACCGATTTTCATTATGGCCGGGAGTGGCGGTGCCCCGGCTGCGGGGTGCTGAACGGCCGGACGTTGAGTGAGCCGTGCGCTCACATTCTGGACCGACGATACGATTAAGTTGATTCAAGAAAACTTTGTTGCGGCATCCGTGCCGACATGGGTCTGTCGTGCGAAAACGCCGGAGGGAGAATTCCTTCGGAGTGCGGGGATTCACAAACAATGGGTCACTTCGAGTGGCTATATGAGTTGCATTTCGGCGAGTGGGAAGATGCTTGGGCGAAGACCGTGTGCGGAAGTGCTTGAGAAGTTCAAAAAACTTCCCGCGACAGAACGCAAACCGGGAGCTGTCCGAGTGGCAGAGCTGAAGACCTCGGACCGGGTGATTCCTTCGCCGCCAAAAGGCGGCTTGGTGCTGCGAGTTCATGCCCGGTTTCTCTCGCGTGATAAAGATGGAACGTTACGACACGCCGAGACAACGGACTTTCCATTAATGCGAGCCAAGCCTCGGGTAATGCGGTCGTGGAAACGCTTTCTTGAGCCCAATACCGAATATATGTGGTTAACGCAAAAAGAGCGGAAGTCACTTATTCCATCGGAACCCAAGATCGGTCAGCAAATCCATGTCGATCAGATCATTGCGGAGCGGTTGGCTCGCTTCCACTTGACACCCCAAAGGGCTACGACAAGTGAGGGACACATAGTTCGGAAACGGTCTGTGAAATCGGCCAAGATATCGTTGGTTGTGAAATCTATCAGTCCGACTCAACTCCTAATGAATCTGAGGGGGTTCATACACTTGGGAAGTGATTTTGATGCCACCAAAGCAACGACTCCGAACGGGCCGTTGCGTCAAGGTTTCGCGACTCATTTGTATGGTCGGTTGGAATACGACCGAACGAAGAAAGTGTTCACCCGATTTGACATAGTTGCGCCAGGTCAAATGTGGGGACGCTGGGGTGATGCGAACGGAAAAAGTATGTATGTCGAGCGTCCGGGCCGAAGTCCATTTGGATTTGCTTTGGAACTCGCAAGAGGAGAATCCCCTTCGGATCGCATTCCGCCTGGTGGTAATGGGAGATATGTTTCCGAGCGATCTGGGTATTTCCGAAAGGCCAAGACAAAATAGTAATCGTGAAATTTAGAATTGAGGTAGATCCGCGCCCACTAATTTACCTATCGGAGGAATAGGCTATGAAACAGGTTTGGGTTCTCATCTTCGCCACGTTTGTTTCGATTACTCCTGCTGCTTATTCTGTCGCCCAAGACAAGACAGAAAAGGGTTATGTCGAACTCTTTGATGGAAAGACCCTCAAAGGTTGGAACATCATGAACAAGGGGAAGTTCTTTGTCAAAGATGGAGCCATCTACATTAATGGGGGCCGTGGATGGTTACGCTCCGATAAGGAATATAGCGACTTTATCCTCAAGCTGGAACTTCGCTTCTTGAAAAACAATCAAGATAGTGGGATCTTTCTGCGAGCGACCAAGGAAGGACGAAACTGGCCGCAACGCCGGTATGAAGTTCAATGTCACAATAACAAGAGCATGGCGCGTATCTTTGGTGCGTCGCACAAGGTCAACAAGGAACTGGTGTCCAAAGTTCTCCGCAAACCGGATGAATGGAACACATACGAAATCAAGTGTGTTGGTGAGAACTTGGAAGTGAAGCTCAATGGGGAGTTGGTGACAACCGCCAAGGGTCTGAAACGGGACAAGGGGTATATCGGTTTGCAAGGCGAAGGAGGACAGCTCGAATTTCGGAATGTTCGGATCAAGGAGATGAGGAAGTAACGAGTGACGGAAGCGAAGAAGTATGTACGGGATGTTACTTTTCTTGGTGGTGGCTTATGTTAATCCGTCTTTCCATTATGGTTGCTATTGTTTTCCCGACGTTTTGCGCTGCCCAAGAATATCGCACCGCTAAACCACTTAAGAACGCTGAAAACGCGCTGGATGTCGTTTATCTTACACACCGAATGACGGGTTCTTGGGAAGATCGTTGGTTGAAGATGAATGTCCATTGGCCACGCGGACTCAATGCGAACGAGCGACGTCCTTGCTTTCTGTTCGTGCGTTGTGGTGGTTATGGTGGTGGCGACAAAGACACGGGGTTCTGTAAACAGGCGAAGGAACGGGCCCTCGAAAAAGGCTTTGTTGTTGCAAACATGAATTATATTCTGGGTCGTGACATATTTCCGCAGGTGTTCTATGATTTTCGGACGGCGGTTCGCTATCTGCGAGCAAACGGGAAAAAATATCATATTGACCCGGATCGAATTGGCGCGTGGGGATTTTCGGCAGGTGGTTGGCTCTCATCCAGTAGTACCTTCACGGAGGCTGGTGATCTCTATACGGGGAATCGAAATGCTATCAGTGAAGCGTGGTCAAAGAATGATTCGAGGAGGAAAAAAATAGTTACGAGAATCATGCAATCTCGCAATCGAAACGGTCCCTCCATTCTCGTTCCGATGGACGATCCGAATCCAATCTACGGCGAGTATTCGTCAAGAATCCAGGCACTTCAAGCTGATTTCACTCATTTTGAGAACAACATCACGTCGGCAGCACCGGCTATATGCACATATGTCGGGAAAGGCGGCGTGAGCAAACTCCAAGGACCCGCGAAAGCTGCTGGTGTAGATTTCTTTCCGCTCGTGTTGATTCATCCCAAGAAGCGATACGATGGCGCAAGAGCCGTTCATGTCCCGCCACTGAATATGATGGTTCCATCACCGGATGGAAAAGGCAACATGGAATTGCAAGATCGAGTTGTTGCGTGGTTCAAACAGAAACTCGTGAACGACGCGGTGACTCCAGTCCCAGAGTTTCGCCCAAATCAACGTATGTTTGTTAATAAGGTGTTGGTGAAGGTTATCACGGCGTCGGCCAAAACGACTGTGCATTACACTGTCGATGGTTCAACGCCGACCTTAAAGTCTCCCGTCTGGAAAGGGTCTTTACTGCTCAAGAAGACGACGGTCGTGAAGGCTTTTGCTATCAAGAAGGGAATGCGACACAGCGGAATCGTCACGGTTCGGTTTGTTAAAGGTGACCCGCCGCCTCGTATTATCACCCCCACGAAAACGATATTGCGAGGCAAGGTGGGGCAACCTTTGAAGGTTTCGTTTGCCACTGATGCCAAGAAACCGGTGACGTGGAATCTCGCCGCGCATTATCGACACGAAAAAGGACATCGGTTCAAAGGAGGGCTCAAGGAATTTGGCGGACTCTCGTTCGATCCAAAAACGGCCACGTTGAGTGGCACGCCGACGCGACCATTCGTCTATACTCTCCAAACGCAGGTGGGTTGGGGCCGTGGGCACCGTGCGAACGTGAAAACGTATGTTCTTCACATAACAAAATAGGAATCGAAAAATGAGCCCACGATACTTCCCATTGTTCGTTGTACTGGTCGTCTGCCTTGTCTATTCTTCGGCTGGGGCCCAATCTCTGAAGCGTATGCCCGTCTTGATTGACACAGACATTGGGACGGGAATTGGGGATGCGTTTGCTATGGGGCTCGCATTCGGGAGTTACGAGATAGACGTTCGAGGAATCACAACGGTCGGTGGTGATACTCGCAATAGAGCGATGATGGTCTGTCGGTTTCTGACGATGACAGGACGGCGACATACGCGAGTGGCTGCGGGCACAAAACCACAACCGAAACGTCCGCTCACAAAGCAGTATAAATACTATTATCATCCGGACGCGTTATTTAATCGCACGACCAAACCGGAGAAACAGTCGGCAGTCGAGTTTCTGAACCAACGGATTAAACAGCAGCCGAACAAAGTCACGTTGATTGCTCTTGGACCACTTACCAACGTGGCAAAGTTAATACAGACATATCCGAAGACAGGCGCGTTGCTCCACCACATAGTTCTGTTGGAATCGAATATCGCACACGACGTTTCGGCAGCACAACAGATCTTTCGTTCGAAAATTCCTGTGCTCATCGTGTCGAACGAAGCGTGTCGAAAACTCAAGCTCAATGATGCTGATGTGAAACGTGTATTCTCGCCCGGCACGCCGTTGACCCGACAAGTCCAAACGATGTATCAGATGTGGGATAGTCATAATCCTACACTTGCGGAATCCTTTGCCGTCAGTTTGTGTTTTGAAAAGCGGTTTGCGACGATCAAGAAACGATCACTCATCTTGAATGACAAGGGTGAGTTGAAAATCGCAAACGGACCGGCGAACGTACGTGTGATTACTTCCGTTCGAGGCGAGAAATTTGTTAAGTGGTATGTTGGCCGGATGTCTTCGCTCGTCCCACCAAACCGCAAGCCGAGTCGCGTTCTGCGGGATGACAAAATGCCTCACCGCGTTCACGTTGCCGAAGACTATGACAACGACATAGAACGCTTTTGGTGGATGAGTGGGAAGCCCGAAACCAAGTTGCTTCCTCCTGGGAGTCGGCGAGCGTGTCGTGGTGTGCTGACACATGACTTCGATGATTTATTAATGGTATCACGAAAGATGTATTCGGCTGTCATCTTCAATCCCGTGCCTGGTCCGCCGATGGGGAAGAATACGCGATTGCGTTTTCGTTATTGGTTGAAGGGGACCGACGCGATTCGCGTTCAACTCTATAGCTTGACCAATGGTTATCATCGCCACCTTGTCGTGAAGGGCCTTCCTCAGGGTAAGTGGCAGACCGCAGTTGTGGATATGACCGAAGCACGGCGTCCCGACGGGACGGGTGGTCCGCTTGGTGAGAACGAACGGATTGATGATATTCAGTTCTATGTCGACCCGGATGCCGAGCTCATCATTGATGATGTTGTTTTATATGACGCAGCGAGGGACGGCGAGAAGCGACCATTTCCAAACCGTATCGTGTTTGCGGGTGTGTTTGACACCGGCAAACAAGAAAAGCACTGGCCGGGGGAATTTGAATTCGTTCGCGATGCCGGGAATTTTTGGCGAGCCGTTCGGTCTGTCCCACATGAGAAAACAAAGGCTCCTTGGATTCGTCTTGGATTACGTGGTCAACGGCGAGTTGGTGATAAGACATACGTTTCATTCCGCTATCGGCTGAAGGGTTCGGATACTCTACGCGTTCGGTTGCTCAACACTAAGACTGGGAAGAGTAACACTGTTGAGGTTAAACAACTCAAGCGTAGCGAGTGGGCTCAGTCGACGGTAGAATTCGCAACCAAAGAACTCGCATCGATTGATGAACTCCAGGTATTATTGCCCGAACGGGCCGAAATGGTGTTGGACGATTTACTTGTGTTTGAGAATTAACTTGGGACCAGAAATTACTAATCTATGACGGAATTCCATACGTATTCGTGTGGAGCAACTTTTTTGGAGATGCATTTATGAACTGCATCGCATGTGTGTTTGCTCTTTGCCTTTTCGTGTTAGTTGTTCCGGTCGTGAAAGCCGGCGATTCCAAGAAACACAACACCCTCACGAAAACCGAAAAAAAGGAAGGTTGGAAACTCCTGTTCGACGGTAAAACCGTTGACGGGTGGATGAGTTGGCGGACTCGGAAACCGCTGAAAGCAGCAAACTGGACCGCAAAAGATGGTACGCTTCATCTGACCCGAGGTGGTGGCGATATCTATACGGCCAAGCCGTATGAGAACTTCGAGTTGTCGATGGAGTGGAAGACGACGGGCAATAGCGGCATCCTCATTCGTGTCGATCCGAAATCCAAAGGGCCGATCTGGCGAGTTGCCCCTGAGATGCAAATCGAGCGAAAGAACGCTGCGTATTTGTATAACTTGTATCCCATCAAGGGGAAACTCAAGATCAATGTTGGTGATTGGAACCATGTCAAAATTCGGATGGTGAATGGACATGGAACGCACTGGTTTAATGGCGTGAAACTCTATGAATACAAGATCGGGAGTGAGGATTGGAATAAGCGCGTCATGAAGAGTAAATTTAAGAAACAGATTAAAGAATTCGGAATGACGGCCAATGGGCATATTGGGTTGCAGGATCACGGGGCTACTGTGATGTTTCGGAATATCAAGATTCGTGAGTTGACGAAATCGGGAGAAGCGAAGAAGGAATAGGTTGGATGGAATCAGCGGCAGTGAGGCCGAAGTTACACAACACACAAATACGAAAGCGGCAGCTACGCTGACGCACTCCAAAACAAAACAAAGACAAAGACAACAGCACACGGAGTGTGCCTACTACTTTTCAAAACCAACAGACTATCATGCACCAATCTGGGTATTTATCACTGGGCGGGATATTCCTTGTTGGCGTGATGTTGTTCGCCTCGGAGTTCGTCCCCGGTGAAGATCCTATTTCTCTCCCCAAAGCCTTGCCATCGGTGAAACATCCAAAGGATAATCAGCCGAGCCCGGCGAAGATTGCTCTGGGGAAGCAACTTTTTTTCGATCCGCGTTTATCGAGCAACGGGAAAGTGTCGTGCGCGACGTGCCATAATCCCAAGATGGGATTCAGCAATGGGCAATCGGTTGGCATCGGGGTTGATGGAAAACGGGGTACGCGGAATGTGCCGACGCTATTCAATGTGGGATACGGCCGTCATTTCTTTTGGGATGGTCGG
>CAYYUU010000379.1:0-7094 GCA_964474955.1 uncultured Alcaligenaceae bacterium
GAAGCACTGTGCTAGCGTATATTTGGTTACCTGGACTGTTGAACTGGCTCGTGATGTTCGCGAGCTTGTTCTTGATCTTGTTGGTGTTGATTCAACGCGGCAAAGGAGGCGGCTTAGCGGGCGCTCTGGGTGGCGCTGGTGGTTCGAGCCCATTCGGTTCTCGCGCGGGCGATACCTTTACCCGGATCACCATTTACGTCGCGGTCGTGTGGCTGGCCCTCATCATGCTGCAAGTCCGTGCGTGTCAGGACATGATGGTCTACGGACGGCTGTATCTCGGCTGGCGTTAAGGAATTGATTCGGGTCTGACGAAGCTAGAAAAATCGCTTCTGGCCTTCTTTGTTGGGCTGTTCTTACCAACCCGAAGCGCGAGCGAGGGACATTGGGTTGTTCTTTACCAACCCGAAGCGCGAGCGAGGGACATGAGCGAAGCGGGAAAAAAGGCGTCCTTTCGCGGAGCGAAAGGCGACACTTCCCGAACAACACCAACCCGAAGCGCGAGCGAGGGACTTTGATCGGAGGTGGCTTTTGCTGCCGGCGCCCGGATAAACAAGAGTCGCAAACGCAAGAGAGGTCCTTTTCGGTGGCTCGGGGACATGCCACCGAAAATGCGACAATTATTTATCTGACTGCCCGAGCGGCCAACAGCCACCGGAGCAACCAAAGGACACTGTGCGAAGCGGGAAAATTGCCTCAGTCGCTTTTCCCAACGAACCTGGCACGCAATCCACTTGTCCCGCAACAGAGCAATGTGTACAGTTCGGACCACCGGTGACCGATTGCCTTTGGCCACCGAGACGTGAAACGCCCCCAACAACGCGGAGGAAAATGTGCTGCTCAGTATGACCGGCTTCGGAGAAGCGCGGGCCGAAAGTGATTCCCTGATTTTGTCGATCGAACTGAGGGCCCTGAACAACCGCTACCTGAAAATTTCCCTCCGTGCTTCCGACCCGTACCACCTCCTTGAGCCCGACATCGAAAAGGTCATTCGGAAGACCGTGCGCCGTGGGACGCTCCAGGTCCACCTCCGATGTGAGCAGACCGAACAAAATGCGAACTATCGGATCAACTCGCAAGCCCTCTCCACTTACCTGACCCAAATCACCGATGTCCTGGGAGATCTGAATCTCCAGGAACACCGCGATCTTTTGATCGGCCAAGTGCTCTCCCTCCCTGGCATCGTGGCCGAATCGTCCTACGACACCTCGCGATTGGAAAAGGACTGGCCAGTAGTCCGTGACGTCCTGACCGAAGCTCTCGCACGGCTGCACAAGATGCGGTCCGATGAGGGCGCGGCCATGGCCCAAGAACTGCTCAATTATCGCGACATCATCCGCCACCACCTCGACGCCGTGAGCGAACGTATCCCCCACGTCGCCTCGATGTACCGCGATCGCCTCTACGAAAGAGTCAAAAATATTTTGACCGAACACCACATCGAACTCGACCGACAGGAACTCATCAAGGAGGTCTCGATCTTCAGCGAACGTAGCGACATCGCCGAAGAAGTGATCCGACTCAACAGCCACCTCGACCAGTTCCAGGAGATGATGAAGGAAGAGGAAAGTCCGGGTCGCAAGCTCGAATTCTTGACCCAGGAGATGTTCCGCGAGGCCAACACGATTGGCTCGAAGGCTGGAGATACGGAGATCTCAAGGCATGTCGTCGAGATCAAAGGAACGCTTGAGAAGATTCGCGAACTGGTGCAAAACGTGGAGTAAAGGCCACGCCGGGAAATGTCAGTTGGCCGTGTCAATCGTCCCAAACGACCTGACCCAATACCTCAAGTCAATAGCCCTCTGGTCCCGAACCCAACGTTCGCCTATAATGTCTGTTTGTTGGAATCTCTCTATTTCCAAACAATTTCCCACGGACCCTATTCCAACCTCATGACGAAATCAGGGCCCCTGATCATCATCTCCGCCCCGAGTGGCACCGGAAAAACAACAATCGTTAAAAGATTGTTGGCCGTGGATGCTCTCCGTCTGCGGTTGGCCGTTTCGGCCACGACTCGTCCCAAACGAGATGGCGAGGTGGATGGAACGGATTACCACTTCGTAACGAAAGAAGAATTCGAACGGCGGATCGCCGAGAATGGATTTCTCGAATGGGCGCAAGTCCACGCCAATCTCTACGGGACGCCTGTCGATGAAGTCCAGAAGATCCGCCAAGACGGGGATGTTCCGTTGCTCGACATCGACGTTGCGGGCGCTCGCCAAGTTCGCGAGAAGTGCCCCGAGGCCAAATCGATTTTCTTAACGACGCCTTCCCGCGAAGAACTCGAACGCCGATTGCGAGCCCGGAAAACCGAGAGTGAAGAACAAATCCAAATCCGCCTCAAAAACGCTCAGCAGGAAGAGCAACACGCTCACGAATACACCAAGCAGATTGTCAACGACGATTTGGAAACAACAGTGGCCGAGATGGTGCAAACGGTACAGACCTTTTTGGAGGCACAGAACGATGCTTGATGAACTGAAAGAAGAAGCGATTGTCAACAAAGTCGGCGGACGATTCAAACTCTCTACCCTCATCCAAAAACGGATGGTTGCTCTGAACACTGGAGCCCGACCCCTCGTAGAAGTTCGTGGTGGCGACAAGATGGCCATTGTTATCCAAGAAATTCTCCAAGACAAAATTTTCCTGGACCACAACGACGAGGTCCAGGTCCGAGCCCTGACGGCCAACGACGCCGCTCGCCGTGCGATGCTCACAGACATCTCTGACGTCGGGGGCGATTAGAGCGTTTTGCTGTTGAGTGGATGCCAATTGAGTTCCTTTGGTGGCACGCCCCAATCCATGCAAAATTGCTCTAGCGTTGAGGTTTTGCGCTTTTTGCGTGCGCTTTTGGACGCTGGCGGGAGCATTTTCCGAAGGCCGTTTTTCGACCCGGAGGTCCAAAACATGTACGCAAAAAGCGCAAAAATGCCTCGCCCTGATTTTTGTGTTTTTTGCGTACGCTTTTTGACACTCCCACGACCATTTTCGAAAGTCGTTTTTCCAGCGGGAAGCCCAAAACTCGTACACAAAAAACACAAAAATACCCAACATCTGATTTTTGTGTTTTTTGTGTACGAGTTTTGGGCTTGGCGATCGCATTTTCGACAGGTCGTTTTTCTAGTGGAAGGCAGAAAATCCGCACACAAAACCCACAAAACTCCCGACACAGAGGTTTTGTGGGTTTTGTGGACTGAATTTACGGTTTCCGGCTCGAATTTGGGAGTTCGCCACAACCCATCGGTTGGGAACTTCGGAGAGTAGCTCGGGCTTGGGTTGGGCTTGACAACACAAACAACGATACTGCCGGTTCCGGAATGCGAAATTTATTGCTGTCCGTTTTCTTGAGGACTTTGAAAACCGGACACTCATTTATTTCCCGTTCCCCAACCGGAAAGCCCCCAACCCAATGGACCAACTCAAACGAGATTCGCTCTAACCCCGCACAGTGTTTTCGTGGAAGTTTTCGGTCGCGAAAATCTGAGTGGCGAAAGACGCTTTGGGGGTGTACCTTCTGCCGCGAACAAGTTCAATGACACCAGAGACACGGGCTTTTTCTAAGGGCGAAGGAGTCGCTCGGGCGTACGGTAAAGTTGCTTTTCGCTCCGCGAAAAGTCACAACCGAAAACTATTTTCGCGGAGCGAAACGCAACCTTCCCCGTGTCACCGGAATGAGCCAACTCCACAACTCAGGACGCATGCGAAAGCCGGAGGTTACCCGATGACCCAAGAAACACCTGCGAAAACGAACGAAACCGCTTCGACGCCAGACACGGACGAAACCGAAAACCAGATCTCGGCGGAGGAGACTCCGGAGCGGAAAGCTCTTGCCTACCCTGACTTCAGTACTTCCCTCGACAAGATCAACTACAGCCCGTTGTCGCCTCTGGCTATCATCGGCTTGGGACTGGCGGGGCTCTATGCCTTGATCGTGATCTATGCGGTTCTGTTCGGATTCCTCAGTGGGGCGACGGTCTTCCTGCCGCTTTGGCTATTCATCCTGCCCATCGGCGCTTGTGTGTTGTGCGTCGTGGCCCAACGGCAAATCAAAAATTCCGAAGGCACGATGGCCGGCGAACCCCTCGCCATGTGGGGACTGTATCTGAGTATCTTGACGGGCCTGGGGTATGGGGCCTATTACTTCGCCACGAGCTTGGCCGTACGCCAACAAGCTCACTCGTTCCTCATGACGGAAAACGAAGATTCGGGGTTCCTCAAACACCTCGTGAAGGGAAAGATGAAGAAAGCCTTCCTCTTGACCTTCCCATGGGATCGACGACACAACGTCGACATCAAAAACCGCAAAGAGTGGGATTTGACGATCAACCATCTCGTCAAGAAAGGCGAGCCGAAAGGAGCGTACGATAACTTTCGTGAAAACCCAATGATCCAGCTTCTGGCGTTGGCCGACCCCGACACGATCGAAATCACTTCCCGCGGGGTCGAGAGCTGGAAGTACGAAAAAGGACAGTACGAGGTCAAACGAACTTACAGCATCAAAACCCATCTCGCGGAGTTGAACATCACGATTCAGCTGCAGAGCACCAGCAGCGATGCTCCGGGCCAACCACGAAAGTGGTTCGTGAAGCTGCCGATTCAACCGGCCTCGGACAAGCCGTACCAGCCAACCCCGCGGGGAAAATCGTTACAGGCTTTGGGTTCCCACTCCCATGCTTTTCTGGACAAACTTTGGTTCCCAATGCTTAGCCTTGGCAAGCTCAAAGGCCCTGCCCCAAAAGATCTGACTCCGTGGAACCAAATTGCAATACCCAAGACGGCCATGATGGAGGCGAAGAATTTCCTGGCCGGAGAGGCCCCAGGACAACGACAGGTGAAGCTGGCCGAACGGGGCTTGATGTTCCCAAAATTTGACGATCGGGGGCCGAACATTCGCGTCGTCCAACCGTTTGCGTTTACGGTCCTGCAAAGTCTCGGTGCGAAGCGAGACATGCAACTCTGGGTCATCGGACGACTGACCCTCGAATCACTCGACCCGTTGGAACTTGTCGACAGCGGAGAACTCAACCTTCGGGGCGTTGGTTGGAAGGCCGTCAGCTTCGAAATCGAACGCTTCGTCGAAGTGCCTTTGGACCAACCCGGACAAGGCCCGGGGATGCGTGGATAGGTCTCTGCGAGCAACTTTGAAAGGGGAGCGAAAGCTCCCCTCCCTGCTACAGTTCTTTACCTTCCTTCTCCTTCGAGTTGAGACAACCGTTTCGAAAACGTTCGCAGTTTTCGACGGAGTTCGCGGTTCTCCTCCCGAATTGCCTCCATCTCCACCTTGCGAGGTTTGGGCGGAACGGGAGCAGGAGGCAATCCTGGCGGGGCAACAACCGGCGCAGGAAAACCTGGCGCCGGAGGAACTGAATTTGGGTATTGTGGCCCCACCTCGACCCGGACTTTCAAAATGGGTTTGTTGTAGGCAGCTCGCGTGTTCTGAATCCGAGCAATGCAAAAGATTCGGAACCAATATTCACCCTGTTCCTCGCCACGAAAAGGAAATGTTCTCAGGTGAGTTTCCCTTCCTTCAACTTGATCGACGCAACTCGTTTCCACTTGTTCCCATGATCTCTTGAGGCGAAAAGAATCACTTCTTGATTCGCACAAGGTGCCGAAGAAATAGCTCCATGCTCCGCGAGACCGAATCCGCATCTCCGCTCACCCGCAGTCGATAAATCCGCAACGTGATTTCTCCGCCACGAAACCTATAGGTCGAAACTTTGTTCGGTCCACCAGGATACACCAACGCCGTCACTCGACACGGCAGCATGGCCGCATAACTCACGGCCTGGTAGATATCGGTTTGCGGATACGGCGGGACCTTCCACTTCATGTCGATCGCCCCAAGCGGTTCGTGATCGTCGTGAATCACGACGTCCGGACGATACACGCAAGGTGGCGTTTCGCTTTTCTCTCCTTCGACCGAGTATGTTTCTTGCAGCCGGGCTTGAAAATCGTGTCTCTCCGATGGACGAAACGCTTCAGCAATCTTTCGCGAGCAATATGCTTCGAACACCTGCTCTAAATTGACGAGACAACTTGGGCATTCGAAGTTCTCACCCCCTTGTTGGAAGGACCGCAAAAGAAGTTCGCAAAGGTCGAGTAACTCTCGTTCGCTCAGGCGGAGTTGACTTCGTCGGGCTTGAATAAACAATCGTGGTTCCAAAGGGGCTTCGCTCACGGCGCAATAATTTCGGGCCAACGACGAAAGTCGAATGGTGTCTTCGTCGTCCAAGAGTCCCGACGCGCTGAGCATCTCGATCGTTGCCTTGGGGATTTGGTTGGCTGGTGTGTCGAGCGTCAAGCGACTAACTTCGCACTGAAGTTTATCCCGACGGAAGGCATGCTCTCGAAGTTGCCCTGGAATGTCCAAACGTCCCTGGAGGTATCGCGCAGCCTCGTCGATCTGGACATAAGCAGGGCGGACGCCTTCACCGACGACTCGTTCGAGGAGTTGAATGAATCGAAGCACGAGGACTTTGAGAATGCGTCCTCGCGTTAACTCGTTCGGTTCATTGTTAGGGGAAAGACGCATGTCCCCGCCGAGCATCCAGAGGAGATTCTGGATCGGGAGTTTTGGCCGAATCTCGAATCGACATCTCGGTGTCAACAGTGTCCCGACGTGCGTTCGCGTCGTGATACGGTAGCGGTTGTTCCCGAGAGGTTGTAAGTGCAGATGCGTTCGATGATGCGCCAGCAAGTAATCGACGTCATTGCTGGCCAAACGGACTTCGCGGGGCACTCGTTCGCGCAACGTAAAGACTCGATCCACAGGCATCTCATGCTCGGGGAAAACTTGGTGGTAACGCAAAACAACAGATTATACGATACACTACGAACATGATTATCAACCACGCCAACGCCTGCGAGAACGTCGAACTTCACACCAACCCGAAGCGCAAGCGAGGATCTGAGCGGAGTTGGCTTTTGCTGCGAGAGTGGACGGATCAATAAGTGTCGCGTTTGTTTGTGGTTCGGAAACACTGCGCGGAGCCGGAAACATTGCTTCAGGCATTATTCGGTTCGGATGGCATTCCACCGACTCTCAGGCAATTCCAACGGAGACAAAACACCAATGAAATATCCACAGATGGTTC
>CAYYUU010000380.1:0-7085 GCA_964474955.1 uncultured Alcaligenaceae bacterium
AAGGCAGAATTCAGGCCAATTCACACCAGAAATAGAGGCATTTCATCGAAATGCATGTCTTTCGGAGTTATTCGACCAAATAAGTTGAGGGATAGGTATAGATGGTGGAGCCGGGATGCGAATTGTCAGGAACAATGGGCGAGCCGTTTCTCATACGCAGGCACTCGGTTGCAGAACTTCCGGGCTTATGAGAACAGCGCGGAATAGAGCGAGAAATAGTCAGGTCGAGAGTTGAAGTCGTCTTTCTCTGGGAAGACTGAATGAAAGATTGGCTGGACGTTGTGGTGGAGTGGACGAGCTTGATGCCGCCAACGACCAAGAAAAAAGAAAAAGAAAAAGCGGCAGCTCCGCTGCCGTACTCCAAAACGAAAACAAAGACAAAACTACCAAAGCGGCAGCTCCGCTGCCGCACTCCAAAAATAAAACAAGACCAAGTTACTCTCGCGTAATCGCCTCGTCCAAGTTCAACACGGTCATTCCCACAACGGTATACGCCGCAAGTTCTGGGCGATTGACGGACTCAGGCACCGTCGCGACACCATGTTTCAAGAGGCGATCAGCCTGTGCAGGGTTTGTCTTGTAATAATCCTGCGCTTGTTGGAGTTGCTGAGTGAGAAGTTCTTTCTCACGAGCATTCGGTTTGCGAGACAATATCTTTTCGAACATCTGACTGATTCGAGTTTCTGCAGAGTTCTTGGGTTGTTGCAAGATTGCTTTTTGCGCCAGAACTCGGGCGGCTTCCACATAAGTCGTATCGTTCATGAGAGTGAGGGCGTGAAGCGGAGTGTTAGTGCGCGTGACTCGGATTTGACAAACCCGGCGTTTCGCCGCATCAAACAAACCGGTCGGAGCGACACTGCGACGCCAGAACGTGTAAATACTCCGGCGATATAGATCGGACCCGACACTATGTTGATATCGAAATCGACCCATCGTCGAGGCTTCCCAAACTCCCTCGGGTTGATATGGGTAGACCGGTGGCCCGCCACGCCGGGCATTGAGTAAACCACTGATGCGCAAGGCCGAATCGCGGATCATCCAACTCGGCAAGCGAAAGCGACTTGCGCGGGCCAAGAGCCGATTCTTTGGATCACGTTTGAGGAGTTCGGGAGCTACGTGCGAACTCTGTCTATACGTGGCACTTGTGACAATGAGCTTTTGAAGATGTTTGACATTCCAGCCGCTCTCCATGAATTCGACGGCCAACCAATCGAGCAAATCGGGGTGAGTTGGCATCTCGCCCTGAGAACCGAAATCTTCCGGAGTTCGCACGAGCCCAGCCCCGAAATACATTTGCCAATACCGGTTGACGGCTACCCTCGCGGTCAAAGGGTTCTTGCGAGACATGAGCCACCTCGCGAGGCCGAGCCGATTCTTCGGGGCATCCTCCGGCCACGAGGAAAGCACATCGGGAACGGCCCGCTTGACTTTCTCGCCCTTGTTGTTCCAGACACCACGCTTGAGCACGTGCGTCGTCCGTGGTTTCTTCCGATCCTGCAGGACCATCACGCTCACGCCGCCATTGGCCTTCTGATACGTTTGGTGGCGAGCCCGTGCCTTGTTGTATTCTTCCTGAGCTTGGGCCAAGTCCGCATGGTCCGCGAGAAATTGTTCGAGCAGTCGTTTCTTGGTGGCTGCCTTGAGTTTGGCGAAGTTGCCATCGACGCGAGCTAATTCTTCCAGGGGAGAGGCACCGACTTTGGTCAAGACCGAGCCGACCTCGTCCGTAAAGGAGAGGCGGAAACGGCGGATGTTGCTTTGTCCTCGTAACGAACGATGTCGGAGTTCCACGACTAGGATTTCGTTCGGTTGCAGGACGAGCGGCTTGGCGAAACCAAAAATGGCGGTTCGTGGTTCGGTCGGTTTGGTGCCGATTGTCGACCAACCGGTTCGTGGGTCATCGTCGAGAACGCCTCGCGCTCGTCCATAGCTTCTCGCACCTCTTTGGACCGCTTCATAATCTGCCACGGCGGAAGCCACTTCGATTTCTCGCACTTGTTTATTTCCCGGAGTCCGCACACTCACCTTGAGGTTCGTCAAGATGATATGGCCATCTTTTGCGAGCGAAAGCCCACCGTCGGAATGTTTTGGATGTGGTAGCACGTCTAACCGCATACCTGTGATTCGGTCCAACGACGGACGGATTTCGATGATGTAATCATCGTGGCGTGGGTTTGGGCCATTCACCGAGATTATGTCCTCCGACTGCGAGAGTTTACTTCCATGTGTAGTTTTCAAGGACGAAGCTTGGAAATCACTCCAGGAGCTATGTCCTTTGGTCTTGCGAATACGCGTCGCAATCTTCGTGAGCCATTTGGGAAATTGGGATTCGGCAACGGTCCTGACTTTGTCCATCTCACGTTTCTTTTGGGCGAGCCAGTTGGCGCTCTCTTTGAGGCCCTTGGAGACTTTATTCGATTGATATTTCAAGAATGGTTTTGCTCCACGTCCGGCGCGACCATCTTCGTTGATGCTATTAAAGAACGCCGAGAGCTGATAATACTCCTTCTGGGTGATGGGATCGAATCGATGGTTATGACATTGGCAACAGCCAAAGGTCAAACCGAGCCAAACCGTTCCCATCGTATTAATCCGATCGATTACATAATCTATGCGTGATTCTTCGGGGTCGCGTCCCCCCTCACCATTGGTCATATGATTTCGGTGGAAACATGTGGCAATGACATTTTCTTTGGAGGGCTTGGGGAGCAGATCGCCCGCATATTGCTCGATCGTAAACTGATCAAATCGCATATTCTTGTTGTAGGCGTCGATGACCCAATCACGCCACGGCCAATTCGTCCGGGTTTGGTCGGCTTGGAATCCATCGGTATCGGAGTACCTCGCGGCGTCCAACCACACCATCGCCATCCGTTCGCCGTAATGTGGAGATTCCAAGAATTGATCTACGATTTTCTCATAAGCCTTGGGGGACTTATCCTTGAGGAACGCATTCACTTGCTTGGGAGTCGGCGGTAATCCGGTGAGGTCAAACGAAAGTCGGCGGATGAGTGTTCTATGATCCGCCTCAGGAGAAGGCTTGAGTCCTTCGCGTTCGAGTCTCGCAAGTACGAAATGGTCGATCGGATTGCGAATCCATTTTTTGTGCTTCACGTTTGGTAATGGCGTCTTCTTGGGTGGGATAAAGGCCCAATGCCCTTCGTACTCGGCTCCTTGATCGATCCAGAGTTTGATGGTCGCAATCTCTTTCTTGGTCAATGATTTTTTCGCTTCCGGAGGAGGCATCTGGTCGAGTTTGTCGTGCGAGATGATGCGTTGATACAGTTCGCTCCTCGCGCTGTGTTTGGGCCGGATGACTTTGCGTTGCTTGATGGCGCTCTCGGCGGTGTCGAGACGCAGACGGGCCTTGCGATGGGTTGCGTCGGGTCCGTGGCAATAGAAACATTTGCTCGATAGTATCGGACGCACATCACGCGCAAAACTTACGTTGGGAGATGGATCGGCGCGGGTATCGGCAACAAAGACAAGAGGGAGGAGCAAAACAGGAATATATGCGAGGTTTCGGAGCATGTGTCATCCCGAAGTAGCGTTAAGTTATCGTGCAAAAATCATTTCACTCGTTTCCAAGAATCAAATCCAACACCCAACAACCGCGGACGTGCTCACCGGGTTCGCGGCAATGAGTAAGTACGTCTACGTTGTCGCAACCCGCCTCCTCGAGGGCATCGGCGAGGATCGCGAAAACGGTTATGCCGAGCGTCCCGAGAGGAAGAGAGCGTTTATCGTAGGCGGCCTTGGCGAGCGAAACAACCGTATTGGTCTTCCAGCCCGGGTCTATTTCCACTTCTCGGAACGGATTGCCGAAGACATCGCGGAACAACCGACGATGAATCACTTTCGCCAGCGAGTCAGCTTCCCCCCAGGAAAGTTCTTCGCTATACAAGGATTCGGCAAGGGCAGCCGGGACTCCGGCGGAGGAACCAGTTCCCATTGGGTCGCTGGGGTTGGTGCGACAAAGATCAGTGATCCCCAGTGCGCTGTGATCCGCGATGATGTCTCCAATCCCCTCGTAAGCGGCATCGGCCATGTCCCATGCCCGCGAGAGTTCCTCCTTCGTTGCCAACCCGTCGGCAAACCGTTCGCAGATTTCGGTGGCTTCACGGAGGGCGTCTTTGGGGAGGGCGTCCCACAACTGACGAACGCCAGCGCACCCAAAGAGGCGCAACTTGCGGTCGCTGAGTCTGTCCCTCACGAACCAGAAGAGATCCTCGGGCTCGGCGGTTGCGAGCCATTCGTTTTCGGTCATCTCGATTCTTCCATTGGGCGTGACCCAGGTATGTCGTACAATCATCCCATTATAACAGTGTTTCCGGTGATCTCGACTTGTTCGTGGGAGTGCGGTTCGAAGATGTCCGATTGGGGCCAGGCGATTGATCGATATGTTGACGAAATTGCGGACGAGTTGCAAGAGGTCCGTCAGTACCTCCACGCTAACCCAGAGCCGAGCGGCAAAGAATATCAAACGACGAAATTGTTCTCCCGGCAGCTCGAACTGATCAACGTGCCACACCGGGTCATCTCTTCGCAACGCGGAATCATTGCGGACGCGGCCGGATATGATGGCGTGGCTCGTGTAGCGATGCGAGGGGACATGGATGCGTTATTGATTCACGACGAAAAACGTGTTGCCTATCGATCCCGGAACGAAGGCGTGATGCATGCGTGTGGGCACGATGCCCACTCGACCATGATTCTTGGGGCGGTCAAGGCGTTGGTTCATGTCGCCAATAAGTTACCCTGGCCGTGCCCTTGGCGTGCGATCTTTCAACCTGCCGAAGAGACCGGCGAGGGAGCGTTGGAAATGATCGCCGAAGGTGCCGTCGAAAACACCCGAGCGCTGGTCGCGTTTCACGTTGATCCCGAAAGACCGGTCGGACAGGTCGGATCGCGTCATGGAGAGATGACAGCGTGTTGTCAGGAGTTTGACATCACGATCAAGGGACATGGGGGCCATGCGGCTCGTCCACACCACTCGACCGATCCGATCGCGGCGGCCATTCATTTCGTGAGTGACGTCTACCAGATGATTCCGCGGGTGGTCGATTCGCGTATCCCCGTTGTGGTGACTTTTGGAGTGATCCGCGGCGGCGAAAACCCTAACGTGATTCCCGAACAGGTCCTCTTACGAGGGACCGCACGGACGCTCACCGATGAAGCCGGCGAAACCGTACGGAGATTCCTGGCGAAGCTCGCGAGGTGTGTCGAAGACCTCACGGAGACGACCATCGAAATCGAATTCTTCACCGGGCCGGATGCTGTCGTGAATGATCCGCGGGTGACCGATACGCTCAACCTTGCGGCGGCGGACGTTGTCGGTTCGGAGAACGTCCACCACATCCCACAGCCGAGTATGGGTGGTGAAGATTTTGCGGCCTACGGGAAGAAGGTTCCTACAAGCCTGATGCGTTTGGGCGTCGCGTCGGAATTCGTTGCGGAAGAATTCCTCCACTCACCTAGGTTTGATATTGACGAGCGTGCCCTTGCCATCGGGGTCAAGATCTTGGCCCGCGCGATGGTCCTGTTGGCCAAACCTTAACATCGAGGTGCGTCCCATGAGCACTGTACATTTTACTGCGAATGACAAACCGACTCTAGGCGTGGAACTCGAGGTCCAGTTGATCGACCCCGAAACGTTCGAGTTGAAGAACTGTATTTTGGACGTGCTGAAAAACGTCCCGGAGGAATTCCGTAACAGTATTAAGCCCGAGATCATGCAGAGTTATCTGGAGATCAATACGAAGGTTTGCGACACCGTCGCCGACGCCGAAGAAGACCTCCGGAAGAAAGTCAAAGTCGCCGACGAAGCCGCTGCCAGTGTCGGGGCGAGGTTGCTTTGGGGAGCCACGCACCCGTTCTCGGCGTGGCACAAACAGCTCCTCACGCCTGACGAACGATACAAGCGGTTGTGCGAGAATTTGCAAGACACAGCGAGACGGTTGGTGACGTTTGGATTGCACGTTCACGTTGGGGTGGATTCGGGCGACAAGGCCGTTATGATTTGTGATCGGATCATGCGGCACTTGCCGACGTTGTTGGCATTGTCGGCGAATAGTCCATTTTGGAACGGGCGCAACACGGGGTTGCATTCGCAACGATCCAAAGTCATGGAGAGTTTGCCGACCGCCGGGCTCCCTCCGATGATGCGAAACTGGAGCGAATACGTTTGGCTCATCCGCCACCTTGTGGATACGAAATTTATCGAAACAATTCGCGAGATATGGTGGGACGTCCGACCGCACCACAATTTCGGAACGGTCGAGGTGCGGATCTGCGACATGCCGTCGGACCTCAAGACCGTTCTCGGAATCACGGCCCTCATCCAGTGTTTGGTCCATGCGTTATCAGAGGAAATCGACGAAGGAACGTATCAGTTCGATTGTCATCCGCTCATGGTCCGGCAGAACAAATGGAGAGCTTGTCGCCACGGGCTCGAAGCGTCCCTGGTTGACGCGAACCATCAGACCTATCCGGCTCGGGAGGTGATCAAAAACCTCATCGGGATTCTTCGGGAAAACGCCCAAACTCTGCGGTGCGAGGAGTATTTGCAATTTGCCTACGATTGCGCCGAAGAACTCGGCGGATCGCAAAAACAACTCGCAACTTATCAACGAACGGAAGACTTCCGAGAAGTCGCGAAGGACCTGTTGGCGAAGCATCCGTGTGAATTTTAACCGACGAGATTATTTTGCGAGTTGCGGACTATTAGGGTTGCGAACCGAACGGTTGACAGGGCAACAATAACAATCAAACCACGAAACATCTTGCAATCATTCCCAAGAAGGAGAAAACACAAGGAGACCTCTTTGGCATTTCTCGGCGATGTTGCGTTTCCGTTGCGTTTGGTTACTTCGCATCTCAAGGAAGGCTTCTTCAGACTTACTGATCGGGTCGCGAGCCTTTTGCTCCCTGAGAGTTGCGACGAAGGAGCACCACTCCGTGGAGCGAAAGTCCTTGGCGACTGAGGGGGTTCTCGAGGTTTTGCTCCCGGAAGAGACGACGAAGGAGTCTTTGCCGGTTGAGCGAAACACCACGAGGGAACCCAGACAACGCGGGTCTGTGAGCCT
>CAYYUU010000381.1:0-7044 GCA_964474955.1 uncultured Alcaligenaceae bacterium
TCGGTCACTCATTTGAAAGATGTACGTCTTCTTTGATCGACATCTGGGACAACTCGGAAGTCGGACTCCTTGGGGCCCTGTCTGCCAGCCACCCAATTTGTCGTTGGTGAAAGCGGGGAATGGGTATTCCTTGTCCCACGAACTCCACAAATCCCATAACAGCGATGCTTCTGCTTCCGTCAGCAGTCCGGGAGCCATCGTCTCCAATTCTTCCAGAGTAGGGTTGTCGTCTATGGCCTGCCAGCCAACGATTCCTATGACCTGTATGGGGGTTTTCACCGGCGATGAATCGAACCTGCGGCAGGCGGTTGGAATCAGCACGCGAGTGCAAAGATACTTGCCGAATGGTGAGAACGGATCGTCTCCAAGCTGGTCGCAGTAAGTATCCTCAGTCGTGCAGTAGAACGTCTGGACAAAGCTTCCCTCTGACCACCCTTCGAACTGAATGGGGAGTTCGCTCAGGTTCAATTGGAAGAGCAGTTGCATCGGTTTCTCACAGAAACCACAGGTCGGCCACGATTCCCCCTCATTGATCCAGGCGATCCCCGAGAACTTCGACTGATCAGGCCCGACATCGTGATCCACAACTCGCGGCAAATAGGCAGTGCGTCGGTAAGGATCGAATTTTTGTTGAAGTACGGACAAGTCCATTGTGTTCCTTTCGCTCACAAGACCGGCCTTACCTCTGGGACAGACGGATGTGTGAAAGTCACATTTTGGAGTGTGTCTTTCGCTCCGCCAAAGAATGCCAAAGAGATGCGTTCTTTCCGGTCGCAGGCGATGGCCTGTCGGCAAGGTGCTTGCACTCGGCGAAAGACCACTCTTTCCGAGCACCCACAACTACGACAACTATTTATTCGTCCGTCCGAACGGCGAAGGATTGTAGCCACGCGACGTGAGCCCGTGGTAAAAGGAAGTCCTATTATCTTTTTGGGAACCGGGAACCGGCGACAAAAGGCTACCTTGCTCTTCCTCAGTGGATTTAATCATAATTTTGAAGGCCCTCTAACCTGAACGTTCGCAAAAATTTCGGCTCCAAAACCCGTGTTTTCCGAGGGTTTTACAATTAACAGCATGTCCAGGGGCCCTTCCGACATGCGTTTAATTCAAAAAAAGGGCGTATTCTCCGGGATTTATGGCCCGAAAATCTGCGAACGTTCAGTAACAGTAGGAGCCGTGATTTTCTCGTACAAGCTCAGACATTCCAACAGGTCGTTATACCATATTGTGCCTTGGTAGTTGTCCTCGATGAGGGCTGTCATAGCTTTGACCTCCGCTTCTTTGATGGGACCCAGAAGTTTCGCTATCTCATCAGAATCCTCCTTCGTGATGCCTGCCTTGGGAGGCCACCTTCCCAACGAATTACCAAAGACTTTTTCGATTATCGTCCACCGTTCACTTTTGAGACCATCGAGCCCAAGGAGTCCGTTTTGGGTGGCAACTAAGTTGCTTATCTTCGACACATATTCACTCTGACTGAGTTTGTAGGTCCTCGCAACGAGATCCACAAACGCAGGAGTACTCAAATCTGTGTTGTCGATAGCTTGCAGAAAACAATCTGGAGGGGCGTAGCTATGGTCCGTGATGTAGTGAATTATCGTACTTGGTGAGTAGTAGAGCGTCTCGCCCGAAGGAATCAGAATGTTACGGGCGCCAATATGAACTATGCCAAAAGGCGAGTCTGTCTCCCCATCAACTCCGCAATACGGGCATGGGTGCAAACCTCGGTAGTGCAGATCCTCGCGAAACGGACTTTCTTGATAGATTTTGATGAGCTTCCGGACAAACTTCTTCTCAACCGCTCCTCTACGATAATCATCCTCGCCAAGCCAACCGACTGCGGTAGGCAACTCAGTGAATCGGTCCTTTGAATAGTCGCACGGAGTCAGATCGGGGTATATCAACTCACGCTCCTTTTTTGTCCCGCGTCGACACCTTCTCCGATGAGAGAAAGTATTTGGTTTCGCAGGTTGCGAAGCCCCAACTGGAACCGACTAATTGAGACCTGATCCGGAACTCAACGTGCTTGCAGAACTCTTTGTTTCCAGAAATCAACTACTGCTTCTTTCTTTTGAACACAATCAAAACCAGCCGCGACTCCGGTGTGGAGACAAATTCGGTTGGGCGACCCTTGGAACTACTGGCGTGGCGAGCGCAGACTTTCAACGTGTCGTCTTTCAATTCGTAGATCGCAAGAATCGTTTTTTTCTCCATCGGTAGTGTGAAGTCCAGGTGCCTCGGAGATTTCTTGGGATCGATCGTATACGTGCATTCGAGTTCTTTGTCGTCTTTGGAGTTGCCGCGGACGAATAGTTTCTTGCCCTGAAATCGGAATCTCATTCGCTTGACGGCTTCGGCTGGTGCCGGCTTGCCATCGGCCTTCATGGATTGCGCCTGCCAAACACCCTGCAGTGAATTTTTCCTCGGTTCATCGGCTTGCGCCTGCAATTCGAGACCGCTCAGGCAAACGACTATCAATCCAACGAAAGTTAGAAATCTCATCATGTTGCTCCAGAATGAAATGGTCTATGTGCGTTGTCGCACTACCGAGTTTACCCACTACAAGAGACCGCGCAAAACAAAAGATTCCCGTCTCACTGGTTACTCACTTTACTCGTCCTGCTCACTTGCAATTCGGATCTGCGAAATGACTGCGTGACCCGCATGAAACACGGCGCTCAGAGGTCCGACACCGTGACCCACGGCCTCGACCTCGTCTTCCGCAGTCAACGGACCGTCGACCGTGAGCACAAAAAATCGAACTCGCCCCTCGCCGGGAAAATCGATGTTCTCGGCTGGAACAAAAGCCGACTTCATCGCATCCGCGGTAATCAACAAAGCCGTAACCGCGGCTCGAACCGGCGTGTGAGCCTCTGCCCCAATGATTCCACCGCCGGTGGGGTAGTAGAGACTCGCCGTCCCGTCCCCAATCGCAAGAAGCGTAACTGGGCCTTGAGGATAACCCGTCTCCATGAGCACGCCCCAGACCGAAGTCTCAGGCGCGACGATCGAAGCCGCATCCGTAGGTGGGTCGTTGAGCAACGAGGCCCGCAGTTCCCACAACGGATTCTGCGGTGAGTTTGATTGGTCAGACATCTTTTTCTCCTATTTGACGTGTGCGCGTGGAAAGTAAGCACATCGGAACGTGGAAATGATTGCGGTCTGCTTTGGTTTTAGTTTTGGAGTGCGTCAGCGAGGCTGATGCTTTCGTATTTGTTTTTGTGTGTTCGTAGCAGGCACCCTCGGAGCGGGAAATTTATTGTTGTCCGTTTTGGTGGAAGCCATCCTCGCTCCTTGGCGTTCAGCCCCGTGAGTCCGAAGCTCGCATTTCTCACGTCGAGTGGACCCCCCCAGTCTTGTCCGCCCAGGCATCGTGACCAACAACGAACTCCACGTTCCGGACATAGTGATAAATCCTCCCGCCGATGCCACACGCCCACTCGGAATCACCTTCCGGATGGTCCGCCGCTCCGCATCGATCCCAAACGTCGTAGTGTCCGCGTCGCGGACCGAAATCGTCCCCCAGCGCGTACGCTTGCAAGCGAATGAAGCCCGGTTCGAAACCGATCTCCTTATGCAAGTGTTTGGTATAGCGACCTTCCCAGTTACTCACCTCATGCAGTTTGAGGTTCGCCAGTTCGGGCGGCAGTTCGACGTTGATTACGTCATCGATCGGCGCCCCACTGGCGTTGAAAGTGTGGACGACCAATCCCTTCGGAACGGTATCGCGGTGGGGGGCGTCTCCTTTGTCGAGGTCGGCAACGGCCGCGCGACCATCGGGCAACCGACCAGCGACCGGAAAATCGTAATAGAATTGTGAGTCGAGAGGGAACAACTCGGGGTAACCTCGTTCGTACCGGGCGATCTTTCGTTTGGCCGAGCGGTTCGACGACGTGACCAACTTTTTGATCGCCCCCTCGTTGTAGCCCTCCGGGTCAAGGAGGATCAGTTCGCGAAGGTTTGGCCACGCCTTGGCCTTCGCCGCGATGCGGCACAGGTCAGCGTCTTTGCCAACGTCGGACCGCCGATTGAGCCACAACACGAGCACTTGCAACTCGCCGAGAGCCGGCGAAGCAGCCAGGGCTTGGATGTCCTCGTCGGCGTACCAACAAGCGAGTTCCAGTTCCGACAAACCGTGTAGGCCATCGCAAGCGGCCAGGCGCTCGCCCCAACCGTTGAGGCAATGGATGACCGCGCGTCGGATCGTCGGATGCCGCTCACGAATCGCAGACCCGAACTGGACGAATGATTTCGCGGGACACACCAACATGTCCACGAAGCCGCGGCGGAACTCAACCGAGATTCCCGTCTCCCACTCGCTCCAGCCTTCCGGCATGTCCCCAAGCCATGATTTTTTGTTCTTGTAAAGTTGCTCCTCGCGTTGATGCAACTCCGCGGCGCGGGCAATTTCATACTGATCCCGCATCGGTTCCAACTCGACCTGCACACGTATGAACTCGGCGCGGTCGGTGTCCCCTTGCTCTTCGAGCCAGTCGGCAAACACCAACCGCGGAGCGTCATCGTAAATCTTCTGGGCTATGTTTCGGATGAATGCTTCGGGCGTAGTCATTGTGATGTTGGTATCCTTGGAAAACTTGGGTCTACACAATCACGAACTCTCGGTTCACATGTAGCCAGGCGAGACTCACCATACGACGTCAATACACTACAACCGTCCAGGCTACTTCGGTCTTCAGAATCTCTTCGAGTGTGTGAAACAGAAAGTGCTCCTCGTCACGTATACGATGCACCACGTCCAGATTGACCCGAACGTCCTCGAAGGAAAATTCAATCCTCGCCCAAGATCGGCAAGCGAGGTCGCCATCAAAGTGAGTGGACCTAACAGTCTTGGAGTACACGTCCACGTCCAGAATAGGAAACACGAAATGTTCTGCCGTGACATCCTCAGGAAGTTCGAGGTTCAGACCGTCGTAATGCTCCCCCCCGTCCGCGTGTAAATTAGCCGAGCGATGTCCGGAAGAAACGCTCGGCTATCGACCGCAAGGTTTACTCCGACAACATCCTGCCGGTGCGGGGTCTGCCGTGCCAGGTGCAAGCAGGTTGGCCAACTCAAACGCGCTGATCATGTCGCGTGCGACCGACTCCATCCGCTGCTGACGCGGGGCTCGTCCACCGATTGGGTAGATCCCTACCGATCCGTAAACGCCCATACATGAAACTCCGCTTCCACTCCTATTCCTGGCCGTGTGATTTCTGCGCGTACTCGATGGCGTCGAAGACTTCCTGATGTGCATCCTCATACATCATGGTCACGCCGAGTGGTTCGAGCATTGGTCGCGCGCCGAAGTACGAACCCATAGCACTGATGTAGAAGTCTACCTCGCCACTCGAACAACCGAAACGTCGACAAACCGCAGAGATATTGGACTCATCGCCGCCATGTAAATCCTCGGTCGCCAAAGCCAGCCACGGAATCCGATCGAGGTACGTTCGGGCAATCGGGCCAAATCGTGGAGTTGCTGGATAATCCGGGAGATTTCGCTCGCTCCGCAAAGCCTGAACTTGCTTCAACTGGTTCGCGATTGTCTCGTCATCGGGATCCAGACGTGCCCCTTCTAGACAAGCTTGCTCGAACCAATAGAGGGCCCCATGCAGCTCAAATTCCGGCAAACTCGGATCGTCGATTCGATCGACCGTGTAGCCCAAGTCCATGCGGACGCCGTGATACATTTGTTGCGCCATATCAACCTTGCCGAAGGCTTCAATCACTCGTGCGGCGGAGACCATCGCGTCGCCGACCAAATTGGGCCACGAATTAAATATGACATTCGTGACTTTGGCGCGAATGAACATCATTTGCGCATGACGTGGCGTATCACCAAGGGCTTCGAAGTGCTCCGCCATGAGATGAGCCCACTCTCGCAAAGCCGCCGTGTGAATGATGAGTTCTTCGTCCTCCGAGCCCTCATTAATCACCAGGTGTTCCACCTTGGCGTCCAACTCGTTAATCATCGTAAACACAAGCTCGCGTAGATCGTTGAATTGTTCGGCAGGGTACTTCATTTCTGCGAGAGCCTGTAGAGCTAACACACCTTCGCCAGCGAGCAGGACTTGATCGGGCACTTCGCATTTATCCCTAAGCAGTTTCAGGGGCGCGGGTCCAGATCGGATTGCCTCGGCCAGAACTGGTTGTATTTCCTGTAATATCTCGTCCCGCCGCGTGCGGGACGATGCTTCTCCGGACGGTAGAGACTCAATCCTTCCAGCAGATCGAAGATGCCTGTGGAATTTGGTGTCGGTCAGATCACAGATGGCATTCAGGATGGAGGACATTGGGCTACCAAGCGTGGGAAGGGGTTAGTTTGCAAAGAGACAACGACATGAATACGAGAAATACCGGCCACTCAAAAAGTTTACGTTTCCCGCGAAAGACGATTTTTCGACAACACACCGCAAAACACGACCCTGATTTTCCCAATTGGCCAGCTCACTCCGGATTGACGGGGAGACCGGGAATCATTTTCCCAGTCATTTCCACACTGAGGTGTTGGAAGACAGTATTCAGGTCGTACAGGGTTCCGGCGGGACGGACCTCGATGCCAATTTGTTCGAGCATCGGCACGACGGGAGCCCAGGACAAATTTGGCCCCTGTTCGACCGCCGCTGGCCGACAAGCTGTGCCCTCTTTCGGTTCAAACATGGCCTCGACGAGCGTGGAGAGCAAAGCCTGGGCATCGGGCTGCTCGTGACTGGTGTGGATCCCCTGGACGAAGTCTTGCGTGCGGCTCTGAACCACGAGCAGCCAGAAGTCTTGCTCCTCCTTATCGCCTTTGGCTGGGAGCTGAAGGACTTGCGTTCCGGCGATCCACACATCTTCGTTTTGAGGCAATGCAAGTAATTGGTCGCGCATCGAAACTCCTTCCTCCGCTTTTTGACGCGGTGACGGTTCGGTTCGTTCCTCCACCTCCCACTCCTCAACACTCAGTCCACCAGATGCCGCCATCGGTCGCCAGTCGTAACCAAGGGCGTCAGCGCGAGCGAAGTATCCCCGAGCCTTCCGTTTGTCCGGTTCGATCTCCGTCC
>CAYYUU010000382.1:0-7038 GCA_964474955.1 uncultured Alcaligenaceae bacterium
CACGTACACAAAAATCACAAAAATCAGGGCGAGGTATTTTTGTGTTTTTTGTGTATGTGTTTTGGGCCTCCCGATCGAAAAACGACCTTTCGAAAATGCTCCCGCCAGGGTCAAAAGGCGCACACAAAAATCACAAAAATCAAATGTTGGGTATTTTTGTGTTTTTTGCGTGCACATTTCCGGCCTCTGATTGGAAACAACACTACAAAGGCGTTCTTTCCCAAAGCACCCCGCGACACACTCCGAACGTCCACAAACACGACTCTTGTTCATCCGTCTGCCCTTGTAACGAACTCATTCCTTTGCCACTTCGTTCTGATATCTCGCCACGGCGTCTTCGACGGTCTCCTGAGCTTCTGGAATTCCCGTCCAACCCAGCGTCTTGACCTCGACTCCTTCGAGTTGTTTGTACGTTCCGAAAAAGTGCGCGACCTCTCGCAAAAAATGTTGTGGCACATCTTCGAGAGTCTTGAACTCTGCGAAAAGCGGGTCGGAGTTCGGAACGCCAAAAATCTTGAAGTCGTTATCACCTCGATCGACCATCTTGAACATCCCCACCACTCGCGTTTCGATCAAACATCCGCTGAACGTCGGTTCATTGACCATCACGAGGATGTCGAGCGGGTCGCCGTCTTCGGCGAGCGTTTGCGGGATGATTCCATAATCGCCAGGATAATGACTCGCCGAGTAGAGATATCGGTCAAGGCGGATAAGGCCGGTTTGCTTATCAATCTCGTACTTGTTCCGTTTGCCCTTGGGAATTTCGATGATGGCGTGGACGACCGAAGGTAAATCCGTCCCGGCAGGCAGCGAATGGAACCAATTCTGGTTGTTTTGCATTTCGGAATCTCGTTGATGTGATTGGAACACCGATGTTGGTGTGAATTTCTGATCACGTTTTGCGGTTAACAGATTGACCGGGATGCCCACACGAGCCTCCCGCCACTCCTGGATTTTTACAGCTGCTTTTGCTATAGAATCAGAGTTATCCCGTTGCTTGGAGAAAAAAGTCCATGGACAAATTCGAATACGAAACTCGGTTGTCGGCGATCCGCGGTAAGGTGCATTCCGGAACTCGCCTCTCATTTGACGATGGCATGTTTTTGGAAGAACACGCCGACCTGTTGACACTCGGCCAACTCGCTAACGTCGTCCGCGAACGCAAGAACGGCAACAATGCTTACTATAACGTCAACACGCACTTGAACCCGACGAACGTGTGCGTCTATCGATGTACGTTTTGTGCCTTCCGAGCCGATCTCAAAGATCCCAGGGGCTACGTGATGAGCGACGAGGAGATTCTCGAACGCGCCGCCGAATCCCAGGGGCGCGGAGCGACCGAGTTGCACATCGTCGGCGGGTTACACCATCAGTTACCATATGAATGGTATTTGAACGTGGTGCGAATTATTCACGAGAACTACCCCCGGCTACATCTGAAAGCATATACAGCTGTCGAGTGGGATTGGTTTGCCCGCATGACCAACCGACCGACCAAAGACCTCTTGGCCGAGTTCAAGGACGCCGGACTTGGAAGTCTCCCTGGTGGTGGTGCGGAAATCTTCCATCCGGAAATCCGCGACCAGATCTGCGAACATAAGGCCGATGCCGACGGATGGCTCAAGATTCACCGCGAAGCTCACGAACTCGGTCTCCGCACGAACGCAACGATGCTCTACGGCCATATCGAAAATGCACACCACCGCATCGACCACCTGATCCGGCTCCGCGAATCGCAAGACATCACCGGCGGTTTTCAAACGTTCATTCCGTTGGCGTTCCACCCGGACAATACAGGGATGGACCACTTGCAAAAGCCAAGCATGCTCCGCGACCTTCGAACGATGGCGGTGAGTCGATTGATGCTCGACAACTTCCCACACATCAAAGCCTACTGGGTGATGTTAGGCATCCCGACGGCTCAGATTTCTTTGAGCTTTGGGGCTGATGACATCGACGGCACTGTCGTTCACGAGAAGATTTATCACGACGCCGGTTCGGACTCGCCCCAAGAAATGACGATCACGGACCTGCGAAGACTGATTGAAGAAGACGGTCGAGTACCAGTCGAGCGAGATACGCTCTACCGCGAAGTCGTCCGCGAAGAAGGCGACTGGAAGACGGGGCAGCAAATTCAACTTGCCGAAACCGCAGTGTAAAGCACTTGCGAAAGCGAAGACGATTGGACACACTCGAAAGACCGGCTGGAAACAGTCGGTCTTCTTTTTTGGAGTGAGGTTCAGACGATGGACGAACAATCGTTCCTCGACAACATAGCCGAAGACCCAGACAACGAAACGACCTACTTGGTCTACGCCGATTGGCTCGAAGATCGAGGCGAGACAGAGCGAGCCGAGTTGATCCGCCTCGAAGTCGAGGCCGCTCAGATACCGCACTGGTCGCCCGATAAATACAAACACCAAACTCGAATCTATGAACTGGTATCCGGATTACGATCGAATTGGCCTCCGGCCCAGGAACTTCCGAACAATATATTCTTGAACTGGCCACGAGGCCTCCCGACCGAACTCCTGCTTCCTTGGAATGACAAATTCGGAGTCCCCGAAGCGGAGCTTCGAGCCGCCTTCAAGTTTCCATTTCTGCGGTCTTTTCGAGCAGCAGAGAACTTTCCACCAGAGCACCTGGCCTTGTTGGCCGATTGCAGAAAATTGCAAACGCTTCACCTCCATGGCGTGACAGAACAACATATCGAACCCTTGTTGGCCCTGACTCAGCTTCGAGAATTGACACTTGGTCGCCATCCCGGGCCATTTCTCCCTCACTTGAAAACCTTTCCTCGGTTGGAACGTCTCGACCTATACGGTGCTCTCACGGACGAAGACTGTGTCCATTTCTCACAGTTATCGAATCTCCGTTCACTCCAACTGAGCGTGCACGGCATTACGGACGTTGGCCTGTCTCATATTGGTTCGCTCGCACAACTGGAAAAGCTTCATCTCTTCGAAATCTCGCTCACGGAGGCAGCATGCGAACACATGGGCAGGCTCAGAAATTTGCGAAACCTGAGCCTCCACGATTGCTGGATTGAGGACGAGGGGGTCGCTCTCTTTGAACCTCTTCAGCAACTCACTTCTCTAGCAATTACACGAGCGGGAATTTCCGAGAGAGTCTATCCGAGTATCTCCAAATTGAAGAAATTACGTCAACTCGATCTGAGTTATAATGATCCCCTTTTTGCAGAGGGATTATCACACCTGGAGCTACTCTGTACACTCGAAGAATTGGATCTTGCCGGGACTCACGTAAGTCTGGAAGACATTCAACCTCTGTTGAATTTTCCAAGCCTCAAATATTTCCGAACGAGCATGAGCATGTGGTACCAAAACGATGAAGGTGTCCTTCAACGGATTGAAGGGTGGGAGAAGAGTTTCCGAGAAAAGGATATTCTCATGGATGTCCATTGGGAGTGATAATGAAGGAATATATCGTACTTGTTCATTGTGTGGGTTTCGGTGATTGGCCGTTCGGGGTGAGTTGGTGCGCTTATGTGGAGAAATGATATCATGAAGCGTTTGTTATGTAGCCTTGCGATCTGTGTGCTCGTCACTCCTCATGTTCTTGCGGAATCGCAAAAACTGGGAAAATCGGAAATCAAATATGACTAATCACGGATGAACGTCTTATTCATCGCCGTCGATGACATGCGGTGTGATCTTGGTTGTTATGGCAATAAAATGATCCAGTCCCCAAACATCGATAAGTTGGCGAGGCGTGGAACACTGTTCTTGCGAGCGTATTGCCAACAGGCCGTGTGTAATCCTTCGCGGGCATCGTTGTTGACGGGCCTCCGGCCGTCGTCGCTGCAAATCTGGGACTTGCCGACACACTTTCGTGAGAACCATCCGAACATCGTCACATTGCCGCAGTTCTTCATGATGAACGGGTATACCACGATAAACATCGGAAAGATATTTCATAACTGGCGACAAGATAGATATAAGGGTGACGCTCGTTCCTGGTCCGTCCCTGCTGTGATGCACTACAACACCCACGGGGCAGACAAGGCGAAGGTGAAGGGCAAAGTTCCGCCGGATTTAGTGAAGGTGCCACGATGCGAAATGCGAGACGTGCCCGATGATGCGTACTTCGATGGACGAATAGCAAATCTTGCGGTCAAGGCGTTAAGGAAGCTCAAGAAAAAGGGCCAGCCTTTCTTCCTCGCGGTCGGATTCTGGAAACCACATGCACACTTCAACGCGCCCAAGAAATATTGGGATATGTACGACCGAAAGAAGATCAAACCACCCGTGAATCCGACACCACCAAAGAACGTTCCCAAGATCGCACTCCACGATAGCCGCGAGATAATGAGAGGTTTTCGGAAACGCAAGAACGGCAAATCGACACCCAAAGAAGTTATTACGTTGCGACACGGGTATTATGCCGCCATAAGTTATGTAGATGCACAAATTGGAAAAGTGATTGATGAACTCGATCGGCTCGGTTTGGCGGATAACACAATCATCGTGTTGTTTTCCGATCACGGCTATCACCTTGGTGAACATGGGCTCTGGGCCAAAACTTCAAACTTCGAGTTGGATGCTCGCGTTCCAATGATTATTGCGGCACCAACGCATCGCGGAGGGCAGCGCACCAAGGCTCTCACGGAACTCATAGATTTGTATCCCACTCTTACAGACTTGTGCAAGCTGCCGATTCCTAAACATGTGGAAGGGAAGAGTCTACAGCCTGTCTTGAAGAACCCAAAAGCCAAAGTAAAATCGACAGCGTTCACTTGGCATCCGCGACCGGCCTATCCCAAAGCCGGGACAAAGCCCAACGTAATGGGCTATTCGATGCGGACGGATCTATATCGTTATACGGAATGGCGAAGATTTAAGACCGGGAAGGTGGTGGCGCGTGAGTTATACGACCACGCCCAAGATCCGCGAGAAACTGTGAATGTGATAAACCACGCAAACCTCGCAGAGACCGTGAAGTCGTTGGCAGAGTTGTTAAGCAAAACCCATCCGCGAAGGCCAGTGGAAATGAAGAAATAATGCTCATGTTCTTTTCGGAGTCCTGCAAGAACGACAATTTGTTAGCTTGGGACGAATTCCCAAGTATAAATGATGATATCAGTATCAAACTTCTCACTCTCGAGGTTTTCCAAGTGCGTCAACCATTCCTTACTTTGTTCTTCACGTGTTGTGCATTCGTCATTCCCATTCCACAATCAGACGCAGAGGAAACGAACCATCCGAAGGGCAAGCCTCCGAACATCATTTTCTTGCTGACAGATGATCAAGTGGATATCTCTATCGGTTGCTATGGCAATGACCAAGTGAAGACACCAAACATGGATCGGCTTGCCAAGCAAGGGATTCTGTTTCGCAATCATTACAACACGACTTCTATTTGTATGGCCAGTCGCGCTTCGATTATGACTGGGATGTATGAATACAAAACCGGATGTAACTTCCAACACGGGCCTTTGTCACGAAAAGCGTTCGCCATGTCGTATGCCATGATTCTCAAGCGAGCTGGCTATTTCATCGGCTTCGGTGGAAAATTTGGATTCGCAGTACGCAACGATAAAGCGGGGTCAGAAAAAGTTAACGACGGTGGTCTCCCCGTCAACGATTTCGATTGGTGGGCCGGTGGTCCAGGCCAGACGAAATATAAGACAGCCAAGAACAAGACTATTGCGAAGTATGCGGCCAAGTATCGACATAGCACTCGGGCTTATGCGGCATGGGCTCGCGACTTCCTCCGTGCAGCGAAGAAGACCAAGAAACCATTTTGCTTGGCGATTAGTTTCAAAGCTCCCCACTTGCCTTTCACACCCGATCCAGCGTTCGATGATGTCTACAAGAATACTAAGTTCCGAAAGCCAGCGAATTACGGCAAGAAAAACGCGAAGCATTTGGCTCCACAAGCGAAGACCGGACGGCAATTCCGGAGTTATCGCTTTTGGACGAAATCCGAGGCTTCGTATCAAGAGGCCATCCGAAAGTATAACCAACTTATCTACGGGGTAGACGTAGCATTGGGGATGATTCGACAGGCATTGAAAGAGGAAGGGCTCACTGAGAATACAATTATTATCTTCACGTCAGACAACGGATATAGTTGCGGAGCCCACGGGTTTGGTGGAAAAGTATTGCCTTATGGAGAGGCATCCCGCTCTCCGTTGATCATCTATGATCCACGGTTGCCGGAAGATAAACAAGGACAAGAACGTCATACAGTTACAGGGAATATTGATATGGCCCCAACGATTCTCAAGTTCGCCGGGCTCCCCATTCCCAAGAATATGGATGGTGTCAGTTTGGTGCCTTTGTTACGTGACCCCAACGGAATCAAACGGAAATCACTCACCCTAATAAACATGTGGGGAAACAAAGAGATCCAAGAACTTTCCGTCGTTACAAAAGATTGGAAGTACATCTACTGGGGATACGCCGGTAAAGGGTTTCGACCAGTGGAAGAACTTTTCCACATCGGAAAAGATCGGTTGGAGATGAAGAATCTGGCGAAGCAATCGAAGTACTCGGGAAAGCTCAATGAAATGCGAAAACTTTATGACGAGCATTTCCGACACTTGAAAGTCAACGCGGTTCGTTGGAATAACTACGATCGATATCGGATTCTTTTTGATCGACAAGTCCCTTGGAATCAAAAAGCACCTTTGTGGAAAAAGCGGAAGTAGATAATAACTGTTGAATGCATACGATAGGCCAACTCATGATCCACAATCTGGGCGGACAATTCTCCGTTTTTGGGATGGGCGTCTTGGTACTGAGAATTATACTCGCGAATCGAGGCTTCACGTAAACGCATAACAATGTCTTCAGGACAAGCAGGCAGATCAACGCTGGACCAGTTCTTCTCACCACTGATCTGTCCAACTCCCGGCTCGAGCACGACGACAACACCGGGAGATTTTGGTTGACCATCCTGAGTCCGTAGCACCACTCATAATACGTCCCGAATTCATCATCAACATGGCGAACCCATGAACTGGGAAAAACGACTGTCTGAGCGGTGTCCTTTCGGGGAATGACAGAAGACATT
>CAYYUU010000383.1:0-7026 GCA_964474955.1 uncultured Alcaligenaceae bacterium
TATTAATTCCCTATCTGTATCCAGCCTTCGGGCCGCTGACGCGTTTTTTGGTGGTGATGAGTTATCCTCTGTTGGTCAAGAAATTCCCACTCCACCCTCCGTCCGCAACCTCACACGGTGTCTGCGGAACCTCACGACTGTGAAAAACCTTGTGGGAAAAGACCTGGCACGGATTCCGCTTGTGACCAAGCAAGCGATCTCCGGCAGGTCGTGAAGAATCTCTCATGAACTCGAGTCCGTTGCTGCATCGCCCGGATCTTCGAGTAGGATGAAGAGAAGGCGCTGACCGTCTGTAGTCTGGGGGCTCGTGCGAAAAGAAAATCACGATTTCTCAATTTTCGCTGTGGATTCGAAAACAGACTCAACGTTACGTTGATCAGCGACGCGAATCAGATCGATCTTGTGCACCGTTCGTTTCATCTCACCACTTCAAGGAGAACTCTCATGCAAGTACCAGAATTGTTCACCCGACGCCAGATCATGCTGGCCGGATCGTTGGGAGCTGCGGCTTGGTTGGTCCCCGGCGTCTTCGCCGAAGAACTGACCCGAACCCCTTCGATGACCGAAGGCCCGTTCTATCCGGATCGCTTGCCGCTCGACCGAGATAACGACCTCGTTATCATCGGTGAATCCACGACGCCTGCGGTCGGAGAGATTACAAACTTGAGCGGTCGTGTGCTCTCGCGGAATGGCTCCCCGCTGAACAACATGGTTGTTGAAATTTGGCAAGTCGATGGAAACGGAGCGTATCTCCACTCCCGCAGCGCCAACGCCAACAACCGTGACCGTAACTTCCAGGGGTTCGGTCGATGCACGACGAACCGCCGCGGGGAATATCGTTTCCGCACCGTCAAACCGGTGCCCTACCCGGGACGTTGTCCGCACATTCATTTCAAAGTCAAACGCGGTGACCGCACGTTGTTGACGTCGCAGCTCTTCATCCACGGTCACGCAGGAAATCGCCGCGACGGGATTTACCGCAATGTCGGTGGGATCTTCGAACGTGAACTCGTCACGGCCCAGTGGGTTCGCATCCCGAACACCCGAACCCCTCAATACAACGCCACGCTCGACATCATTCTCGGCGTCACTCCCGACGAACGTCGCGTCCGCAACCGCAATAATGGTTAACCCACTCGCTGTGTCTGCGAGCGAAACTACAAATTCTAGGAGAATCACACATGCGATCGCAGCAACGTTTGTTTCTGGGCATCGCGACCTTTGCGGCGCTCTTCCAAGGTGCCTCCTCGGTCGGGTTCGCCCAGTTCGGTGGTCGACAAACCAAGCCCGAGACGCCGGACAGTTTTGTGAAAAAGGTCATGGCTTTCGACAAGAATTCTGACGGCAAGTTGACCAAGAAAGAACTCGTCGACCGTCGTTTGCATCACCTGTTCGAACGAGCCAACACAAAGAAGCGAAAGTACATCACCTCGGAGGATTTGAAGGCCCTCTACAAGAAGGAGCACATCGAAGGAGGCAACCGATTCGGTCGCGGTCCTGGTGGTCCCGGTGGTCCGGGAGGCGGCCCAGGTCGTTTCGGTCCTCCACGTCCGGGAGAAATTCTACCGGCCTTCGTACAAACCCAACTGAAGCTAACCGACAAGCAGAAAAAGCAAATCTCAAAGCTCCAGAAAGAAGTAAACGCAAAGCTCGAAAAGATATTGACCAAGTCCCAACGCGAACGACTCAGTCAAATGCGTCGCCGAAGGCCAGGTGGCGGACGATTCGGACCACCGGGCCGAGACCCTGGAGATCGACCACCGGGTCGGCCTCAGCCTGAAACGCGACCTCGCGACGAGAAGTAAACGTGGTTTTGTTTTGTAGTGTCGTCTTTAGCTCCGTGAAAGAACGCCTGCCTTTGGTTTTTCGGAGTAGGCACACTCGGAACGGGAAAGAAATAGATGTCCGTTTTGGAAGGTCTGTTGCACGGCAGAGCCGTGCGGCCTTGTGTTGCACGGCAGAGCCGTGAAACAAGAATCCTCTCTGATCTCGTTGCATGGCTCTGCCATTTAACGCATGCGGCACGGCTCTGCCGTGCTCACAAAAAACCAAGAATCCTCTCTGATCTCGTTGCATGGCTCTGCCATGCAACGCATGCAGCACGGCTCTGCCGTGCTCACAAAAACAAAGACAACGGCACACGGGGAACGCGACACTTATGGATCCGACCGTCCCCACTCCCAACACTCAACGAATCAACTTCATCGGCACATCAACTCGCTTTCCATTCCGGATCACGTTGATCACAACCCGGTCTCCGACAAGGTGAAACCGACGGAAGTGTTCCAGGAACGAAGTTACGTCCATTTCATACTTCTTGCCGTCCACTCCAACAACGACATCACCCGACCGGATGCCCGCCTTTTTCGCGTGCGGGTGCACCGTTTTGCCCTGACGGAAGGCGAGCTGGTTCGGCTTGAGCCCGAGCATCTTTTTCTCCTTCGCGGAGAGATCAGCTCCGGCTACGTGGAGCGACGGAATCAATATCCGCAATGACGGCCGCCAAGAAATGTCGTACTTCTCCCAGTCCTTCGGAAGAACGAGTTTCCCCTTCATGGGTTTACCGTTCCGCACCCAGGAGATATCTACCTTCTCTTTCTTCCGAGCACGATCCAACGCAAACTGGACATCGCCGATCGAATGAATCGGGACATTGTTCAAGACCTTGAGTCGGTCGCCCTTTCGGAGTCCGGCCTTGGCCGCGGGCGTTTTCCGTAACACCTTTGCGATAACGTTTCCCTCTTCGACGTCGAGGGACAGCCCGACTTGCTCGGGTGGCGGATATCGCCACGCCATGTCGCTCGTCCACTTCTTTGCACGCCAAAGCTCGTTGTCGAGAACCTGCTTGACGTCGTGGCAGTGTAAGCAACTCCGAAAACTGAGGTTTTGCCGCGATCCCTTGTAGTCGTTGATGAAACGCTTTTTCTTGGACAAACGCGGGGCGTAGAGTTTCTCCTTCGCCTTGTGCATCGCCAGGACGGATTCCATCGTGCGCCGGAGTCCCGGTAATGACTGGTAGGCGTCGGGGCTCTTGGGGTTCCGTCCTCCGTAGCGAGCATAGACGTTTTCCTTTGCATCGAGGAAGAACATCATGAGCGTGAGGTCGCGGTCGAATTCGAAGACGTTGAGGTCCATTTCATCGATCCGGTTGAGCCGCACACGCACGAACTGTTTGGCGATCTTTTCGATGCCTTTGAGACGGACAACCTGCCCGTCGAATTCTTCACAGTCCGTTCAAGGGACGCATCGGAAGACGACCATCAACGGCTTGCCAGTCTTCTTGGCTTCGGCCTTGGCCTTGGCGTAATCCAAGAACCAGCCGTGCCTGTGGGCCGTCTCTTGCCAGCCGCCTTGGGCATGACTTTGCGCCGCGACCAATCCCAGGATAAGACCAGCAAAGGCGAAGCGGAAGAATGGGCGTCTATGTCTCGTCATGCTGTCACTCCCCTGTCCTACGGACGAAAATCAAAACATGGTTTCGAAACTTCGCCTTCGTTGGCATCATTTCCCCCGCCAAGGCGTACTCCCTGACGCAGAACAATTCTCTTCCCGTGCGGATGTAGATTGCACCGTCGGCGATGGCAACGCCCCAAACTATTCTCCGGGAGAACCGATCTCCGTCATCTCCTTTTCCAGCAACGCCCGTGTCCCACAATTTATTGATCGCGACGATCTTGAATTTCGGCGTGGTCTTCACGACGGTCGTTTGTCCATCGTTTCCGAAGAAGTAAACGTAGTCCCCCGTCGCTATCGGTGACGCCCAACAGGATGCCTTCGTTCGGCCTCCGTAGACCTCTTTTCCGGTCTTGAGGTCACGAACGGAAACGACCCCCGATCGACCCACGAAGTATACATGACCTTTGTGGACAAGCGGACTCGCACTACTTGCAAGGCCAGGTTTGGTATTCCACAGTAACTCGTACTTCGCTTTTTCGTTCTCATAAGACACACGAAGGCAACAACTTCCCTTGGCTCCAGCCGGAGGCGGCTCGGCGAATCGTTGGCTTGCCGCCCCCACGACGACGTAATCACCTGTGACCGTTGCCGACGCAATCCTGTTTCCACTGACGCCCTTCATCTCCCAAAGCAACTTGCCGTTTTTTGGATCATAACCGGCTACGCTGCCGTTGGAACTGACGACGATCGTCGAACGTCCATTGACTTTAGCAACGACGGGTGATGTCCACGAAGTGCGGCTCTTGCGGTCGGCCTTCCACTTGGTTTTTCCCGTCTTCTTGTCGAGGGCAACCAGGTACGACGGACCGGTGTGGTCGATCAACACGATGATGGCGTCGTCGGTTTGGACTGGCGAGCTGCCGAGACTATGAACGTTGTCGAACTTGCCGTAGTCCTTGACCAACGAACGCGACCAAAGGAGTTTTCCTTTGTGGGACAACGCGAGCACATCCCCGCCTTCGAAGAATGCATAAACTGCCTTGGCATCCACGACTGGCGTTGGTGCGCCTCTGCTGATGTAATTGCCCCAGCCAGCTTTCTGGGTCGGGGCGAACCTAAAGGTCCAGATTTCCTTTCCAGTCTTTGCGTCAAGAGCAACGACAAATCCTTTTTCGCGATTCTTCCCATCGACCGCAGTCACAAACATTTTATCCTTCCAGACGACGGGTGAAGATTGCCCGAACCCCGGCAGTTTTACCTTCCACGCGAAGTTGTTTTTCGCGGACCACTTGACCGGCAACTTTTGGGACGGAACGAGGCTGTCGCCGTAGCCCCGGAAACCTGGCCAAATCGATTTGCTCCGTGCCGACTCGTCGTCCTCTCCGGTCGTCGAGACGGACGAAGTCTTGCCGACATTTTCGCCGACGGAAAGAGAAACGACTTCGACCGATTTGACCATCCCGCCGCGACTGGCGCCGCCCAGAACGAGCGCGTGGTCGTCCGACACTCGCACCATATGATGGACGAAGCGCGAACGCTTCACCGACGAAATCGCCTTCCATTTCTTCGCTTTGAGATCGAGGCCGTAGACTTTTCCGTCGGCTGGGTTGACAAAGAGTTGCCCGCCCGCCACACAAACTGCCGGAGAAAATCCGTTCATCCTGCCCTTGGGCAGCGCCGGTCCTTCGGACCACTTCTTGGCCTTCGGGTCGTAGACGTTCACGGTCGTGCTCATCCCCTTGCCCGACAATCCGCCGATGACATAGAGTTTGCCTCGGTAGGCGGCAGCAGCGAGGGCCCGTCGGACGAACGGTTGGTCTATGGTTTCCCACGCGAGTTTTTTCTTGGACAGGTCCAGAACATATGCCTTCTCGAGCCACTGTCGTTTGAGTCGACTCGGTCCGTTCATGGCCCACCCGCCGACGACATAGATTTTTCCATCGAGAACGACGGCTTGGTGAGAGGACCGACCCGTCGGCATGTCGGGGAGGGCGGACCACTTCTTGGTCTTCGGGTCAAAGCTCGCGCAAGTCGGCAACGAATGGTTGTCGGCCCGTGCTTTGGGTTTATTGCGAGGCTGCATTCCGCCGATCCGGTACACCTTGCCCTTGGCGGCGACGAGTGCGAGCCCTTGCATCCCGGGACCACCGGGGAGCTTTTCCCACTTCTTTCCGTTCTTCAAATTCAGGCGATAGAAACCACCCGTCACGTCCTCCGTCGAATACGTGTGGGCTGGGCCGGTATGCCCCCCGTAGACGTAGACGTATCGATCGTGCACGGCGGCTCCGAAACTCGAGACGGCTTCGGGTAGGGGCGGGTACTTCGGCAACGTTTTGGGAGTCGATTCCGCCGAGGCCACAACAAGCGGTCCGAACAGAAGACATCCCAAGAGGATCCCAAACTTTGCTTTCCAAGACATAAAGGGTGACTCCTTGTTGGACGCAGGGGGAACTTCTTCGGTATTCCAGATTCGTTTTTTCAACGGCTACGTAACGAACGAGAACATGGTTCGCCAAGACGAAACCATGTTCTCACTACACCATCATCGACGCTGTTGGGCTTTCCGCGCCACATCGTCCGGAGAACCGGAGACTTCAGGCGGGACTCGTTGGTTCTTGTTGGGCTTGGTCTTGGGCATCTCGCGTTTCGCTTTCCCCGAGCATCCCGTCAGGCCGAGTCCCAGCAACACTAGAGCGACGAACAAACACCGGCACAACATTCGGGCCTCCTTGATCATCCACCAAACGAGACGACTTCGCCGCCGTTTCGCGAACCGAGGGCCTGGAACGTCGCGAGCGGAATGGTGTCCGACAAGAAATGTACGGACCCGTCGCCGAAAAGGTAATTACAACCGCCCGTGTGGTCGCTGCGAAAACTTTGCAACCTATCGATAAAGTAGACGGATGTGTCTTCGTGGATATTCTGCGGAAACAACGTGCTCGACATGCTGTAGCCGGGATATCCCCAGGCCCAGGCACCGAGTCCGCCTCGCAACTGTCCCTTGTTGGGTCCGCTGGAGTAGTTGTAGTCTGGAATGCCGAAGTTCGTCTCTCCGACGGCAATGGTGTTGCTCGTGCCGTCCTTGACTTGCCCCAGTCGAACGCCCTTCGAGCCCGATTCGATCCGGGGAATCAAGCCGTTACTGTCGGCGGGTGCGAACCAAGCATGTTGATTTCCGACGCACGCGTTGTAGCTCGCCCAGGAAACACTCGGATCGGGCGTTGGGGGTTCGGCCATGCTCGGGCATCGATAAATCGCGATGTCTTGTGTCACGATCACATCATTTGGCGGCGACATTGGCGTCGCGTTGTAGTCGTAATTCTTCTCGATGTTCCCTTGCTCCAGGAACGGCAGAATCTGTGTGAAGAAGCTGCCGAATGTGGGCGTGTTCGCCGTGGGGAAACGTTTCTTGGTGTCGTGGAAGTTGTGCATCCCCAGGCCGATTTGTTTGAGATTGTTCTGGCAATCGATACGGTCGGCTGCCGAACGAACTTTTTGCACGGCGGGAAGCAACAGCCCAATCAGGATGGCAATAATGGCAATCACCACCAACAATTCGATCAATGTGAAACCAGAACGCTGTCGAGAACGCATCAGAAAACTCCTCAAAAAGTAGATTCCGGAGACAGC
>CAYYUU010000384.1:0-7023 GCA_964474955.1 uncultured Alcaligenaceae bacterium
CGAACACCGAAGTGTCGTACTCCAAGAGGAGATCGGAGGAGCCTATCGTGATCGGCGAAGTATTTGTATTCTCCACACGATAGGGGAGGAGAAATCTTTCCCCTCGAAACAATGGTTGGGAAATTGGATTCCCATCCAAGTCGGTAAGCATTGATCCGTCGAGAAAGACCCGAGGATCATCACCGAGAACAACCCGCTGTTCTCGACCCGCTGGATCGGCAGGGAGAACGCTTGGGAGATTAACAATTCGAGATTGCAATTCTCTCACGTCAGCCCCATCAACGGGCGCCAACGTACCTGTCAAGTTGACATCAAGCACCAAACTCGGGTCCACATTCGGGAACGCCGGAAGCATCCCCACGTTGTTGTTCAGGAAATCGAGGAGAAATGTTACATCGATCCCATTGTAGAGCGAGGGTTCCATTCCTCCTCCAATGGCGTCACCGACATACGCCACGAGGCCCACTGCGTCATTGTCTCGGAATGGTTTGGGGGCACCCTCGGAGTTCTTGACGAGGGTCTGTGTCTCGACAATATCAAATAACGTCTTCGAACCGAGCGTCGGAACGAGTTCTGCATCGTCACCAATCTCCCCGTCGTTGTCTCCGTCTCCGAGTGCTCGGATTTGAAAAGATCCGAGTTCGGCGATGTCTTCGTTGGAAAGAGGAACGTTCCCGCTCGCTTCAACACGCAAACTCACCACACCTTGACCAGGGGTGAAAACCACTTCCGGGGAGCCGAGAAGCCCCGGATTCGCTCGGAAGCCGGTAACCTGAAATAGTGTTGGATCGTAGCTCAGATCGAACTCGATTGCCGAGACGTCATTGGCATCGCTGATGACAAGGGGGAAACTGCGAGCCGTCCCTGGGCCGAGGACGACGTCAGCGAGGCTCACCGTCGTGACACGATTCTCGATTGCTGGGACCGTCACATTCGTGAAGCCATAGGTGGCTTTTGTGTCAAAGTCGTCATCTTGTTGGAGAACACCATCGGCGTTTCCGTCCAGCCTAGCGCCGTCGCGCCGCCGAACGAAACCATCGGCCAACGGGCCACTACCACCCTGGAGGATCAAGTTCCAGGTTCCTGCCTCCAACAATCCGGGAGTTTGGCCACCCGGAGAGGACAAAGCTCCCCCGCCAGAGTGAATAATTGTGACTTGATTGGATGCCGTTTGGATGACGTTAAATTGCAGTTCATCGGCGGTCGGTGAGTCGCCAACCCCAAACGTATGCCCAGTCTCGACGTGCGTTATTTGGACATCTCGGTCGGCAGAAGTAATCGTGCCAAGAGGGTCGGCGTTGTACGAGATCAAGTTGGATATGTCTACGTCCGCGTTGAATGTCACAACAAACCCAGCTGGGCCGTTGCCCAACGGTTCCACCCGATCGACCTGGAATGTTGGACTTGGAACAAGTTTCTCGCCGTGGTTTGCGAAGGAGAATTTGTCCACGTCGATCAATTGAGCCTCATCGCCGGGAACATCTTTCCAGGCCGTGTTCACGACCTTGGTCGTGGGTGCGGAATTGAGCGAATCGAACATTTGCGATGAGAGGGTAGCAAATGGGCCCAGGACTGCCGGTGCAGTTCGGTCCTCTAGCTTTTCCAGAGTCGGTCGGGAGCGCCGTCGGAGGGCGGGTTGTCGGAACCACGAAAACCACTTCGAAAATTGCATTCGAGAGACTCCTGCAGGGATGAGATCACGGAAGGAAAGTTGGCGTCTTTGGCTGGGTCCGCTTGGGGTTTCGGGTGGAAACTACTGTACATTACAGTTGCTAGTTCAATTGTGCGAGAACCATTGAACACGTTAGCGATCTTGTCTGGGAATACGACATTTAGGTAGCACAATGTTATGTCTGGTCATCCTGTCTCAACGAGATTGAAGGCAACAAGTCTGGAAGAACCTCGCTTGAGTATCCGTTCCAGCTGAGGGAGGGACCATCCTTCAGGATCGATTAGACACTCGCTGGACTGTCCCGAACTTCACTGCGGGTCTTGACAGCCACCACGAGATTTTTCCTTGAAATGTATCACACTGGCAAATTAGGAAATTTGACCCCAGGCGACAACTCCTTTCTTGTACTCCTAACTTTACCAACGAGGATAGGGGGCGCTTCTACGCGCGCTCAGTTATCGAATCAAGCCATTTTCACACTGGGCTCGTTATGTGCTATACATCCAGACCGATATTGGAAAGAAAAAAACTTTATGTGAACTTCACGATTTGTTAACGAGAAATTAACAGAACTAACGATTTTTCGATGTGTTCTACACAGAGCATTATCAGAATTCACTTGAGATTTTCTCAAGTTAGCAGGCAGTCATACGGACTTCCGATTCTGGTCAGTAGGGTGTCTAACCAAGTGGAAGCGGAGTCTGGGCCGAAGTTCACCACCATCCCTTGGCAGTTGCAAGAGACCTCGCACGAACTCCAACAAGAGGCGTCTCGTCCGTCGGAGTCCGAGGCGCTGGTCCACTTTTGCATGCGAGCATCGTTGTACGAAACCACGGCGATCAAGGATGCCACGATGCATTCCCCAATTCGCGGAGTACAGCCAAAAAAGCAGTCAAGGAACATCCCGAATGCGCGAACAGTTCCGGGGTCGTGCGACAAGGCACTTCATAGACTAACGGCGATATCCACGATCTCCGATAATAATATCGGGTATGGCAGTGGGATCGTATTTTACATCGAGATGGTTGCCGCAGAGGAGGTTGTTATCGAAAACACCTTCCAAAAGGCAATCAGGCAGATCGAGAGTCAAACGACCTCGCAGATGACCCAACTCGAACACGGACTGACCAATCAGAAGTCCAAGTACGAGAATGATAAATTCATAGCGTCAATAGCGACCTTGGCGTGAGACAATGCTTTCTTATCATGCCGCTCTGGTCGACGGCACTCAATGCGATTGAGATCGACGCCAACGGGCGAGCAAATCGAACCACCTGAATGCGCTTCCCGATTGGATCACTCTATGGCTGGCCGTTCAACAATTTCGCATAGAGTTCCGCCCGAGAATGGACTCCCAGCGTTCTGTAGATTTTTTTGTCGTGAGAATGCACCGTGTGAATGCTGAGATGAAGGGTCGCTGCGACTTCTTTTTCGGAGCATCCTTGCCAGAGTCCCTCCACGACCCGTATCTGAGCCTTCGATAACTGTAGCTCTAACAGCTTTTCATTGCCCAGAAGTTCTTCCGTCGGCTTCGCTGCTGAATCCTCCGTTGGATAATTTACTGTTGCTGGCTCTGCCTCGTCTGGTTCGTCGTTCGTTGACTCAAAAATCAGTTTGGCCCGCACTCGACCAAATCGCAACTCGTCTCCCGCCTTGATGATCAATTCCGTAATCCGTTCTCCGTTCACGAACGTTCCATTCCGACTCTTCAAATCACGAAGGAGTACCGATGTGGTTTCTGGAATGATCTCTGCGTGATAACGAGAAACCGAGTCGTCCGCCAAAAAAATTGTGCACTTCGGGGATCGACCTACTGTGAGTTTTGATTGGGAGATTGGAACAAGCAAGGAGGATGAGATTTTCAGTTGGGCTACCTGAAAGAGTGCACTCATAGCCATCACTTTCCTAACTGAATTCAGAACTGGCTGTTGTGATATTCGGATATCGCGAGAGCTTGATTCTCATGGTTTCAAAAGGGAGAGAAAGTCACAAACGCGCGGTCTTGCGCACCGGTCCATAAACAGGTGGTCCCAGGTGGAACTACCATGAGAGTCATTCGGTGAGTGTTGGAAGTAGTCACCTTTGCGAATCTGAATTTTTCAAGGGAGAGATAAAAAAATACCCTGATCAGGTGATTGCGTCAACCAAAAATATTACTAATTGTAGATCAGGACTTGCAATGGTGCGTGCCGAACAAAGCAAGCCAACTACCTAACAAGATGTAAACAGGTAGGCTTGTTGAGACGAACATCTAACTCGGACTGTTTCGTTCACACTCGGAATCCGTCTCAAGCGTTCGGATGTAGACGGACACTTCGTGTCTCGTTTCGTGCGTTCTCAACTACGCAATCAAACGCCAAGCGGAGATGGACGACTCGCAGAAGTTCGTCTCCAGACCCAAAGCGGCAGGAACCACGATTCGCTGCATGGTTGGCACTCACTGTGCGCGCTCGCTGGAGACCGCAATCTTGGAAATGGCCGGGAACCTAACTTCTTTGGATCGATGTGAACAGGAAGTATCGACGAAGGGCCGGGCCAATCCTCACTTGATACTGCCCGATTGCCAAAACCTTCCTGCCACCCCCATTCAGTCACCAACCCAATACGAGGACTTATTCATGACATCCGCAAATCGAGAGTTTCACCTCAACCGAACCCTTCGCAAGAAACAAAGGCCCTTTTCCGCTCGGCTGCTTGTGGAGTTACTTGAAGACCGACTCGCGCCGACCGCCGGTCAGTGGGTCGGCGTGTTCGCCGATGTCCCGGCCGCTAGCTCTCTCGACGAGCAGGCTCTTGTCGGACAGAAGGTCTTGAACTCCTCCGGCATCAGCACCGAAGCAATTCGCGTCGTGGAGGCTCTGGACTTGAATGGAGCCTTCGTCTTGGAGACCGAATCCAAATTCACCCAACAAGCACTGGATAACGCCGTCCGTGGAATTGCTGGATTCGTTTACACCGAGGAATACTCCGCCGAGAATGCCGACGCCGGCCCGATTTCGTTTCGCCTGCGCGCACCACAACGGACGCGGTCCGAGGCGGAGTATGGTCCGTTTGCCTACGACATCTTCCTTGGGCGAGAGGCAAACGGAGACCTACCCAGCCAGGGAGGTCCTGTCACGTCAGACGCCGTTAACGCCTTGGTCAACGACAACTCTGGAAACTCGGGGTTTAATGCATTCACCCAGAGCGAAGTCAGTTTGGTGGCCTTCGGCGACACCGTCGTGGTCGGTTACAACGACTCCGGGTCCAACTCCGGCGGCAGCAACAAGTTCACTGGCTTCTCGTACTCCACAGACGGAGGGGAAACGTTCATCGACGGCGGGACGTTGCCCACGAACCCCGAAGGAGACGCTGGCGACCCCGTCTTGGCCCGACACGACGCAAGTGGCCGTCTCTATTTCTCAACGTTGCGGTTCTCCGGCTCGGGCATCCAGATGTTCCGTTCCGACGACGATGGCGTTACGTGGCAATCCCCCGTCAACGCCGCTCCAAGCTCATCTGGCTTCCAGGACAAGCAATGGATCACCGTGGATAACTTCCCCGGAGCCGGCAACGGGAATGTCTACCACGTTGTCCGAGACTTCGGTTTCGGCAATGGCATCTACTTCTACCGCTCGACCGACGGCGGTGACACTTTCGGCTCCAACGGCGGGACTTTGATCGCTTCGGGTAGTTCGGGCAATGTTCAAGGAGCTTTCGTGGCCGTCGCGCCAGACCACTCGGTGTATGCCTTCTGGTTCGACGACGGAACCAACGAACTCAAGGTCCGAAAGTCGACCAACCAGGGGTCTTCCTTCGGTCCACCCGTCACGATGGTCAGTGGCCTGGTCGGTGGGACGAACGGTGACCTGGGCCTGGTCGGTCAAAACGCAGGAGAAACGTTCAACAGAACTATCCGGAGCAACTCCTTCCCGCACGCCGTTGTCAATCCCGTCAACGGAGATATCTACGTCACGTATGCGACCAATCCTCCTGGCGTGGATAAAGCTGACGTCTACGTCCTCCAATCTACCGACGGAGGAACGACTTGGAGCGCCCCGATCCAAGTGAACGATGACACCACAGACAACGATCAGTGGCAGCCCACCATCGCGATCACTCCGGACGGCAGCCGACTAGGCGTCTTCTACTACAGCCGTCAAGAGGACACAACAACAGCGGACGGCGACCCCGTCAACAACCAGTTCAAGTACTATGGCCGAATCGGCAACCTCTCAGGCTCGACCCTCACATTTGATCCCAGTTTCCCAGTCAGCGATGTCGCTTCCGAACCAGAAGTCGGTCGAGACTCCCTTGTCAACTCGCTCTACATGGGGGACTACGACCAAGCAGTGGCCACTCCGGGTGCGTTCCACGTTACGTGGTCCGACAGTCGGGAGGTGCTGCCCGGAGGCTCGGGACGCAGCGATCCGAATGTGTACTACAAACGCATTGACTTGGGATTGGCGGTGACCGGAACGACACCGGCGGAAGGAAGTACGGTCTCGACCGCGCCAGCGTCCTTCCTTGTGGACGTCAGTGACCCCGTCGACGAGACAACATTAGACGCCTCCGATTTCGAGGTCAACGACATTCCGGCGACGTCCTTCGCCTACACCCCAGGAACCACAACCATCACGTTCGACTTCGCCACCACGCCCGTGACGGTCCAGGGAGAGCAGACCATCAGTATCGCGGCCGGTACCTTTGAGCGAGCTGGAGACGCTGACCCGGTGCTTGCCCTGGAGAGTACCTTCCGGTATGACGTGACCCTGCTCGAAGTTACATCCACGACCCCAGCAGCAGACGGAGTGTTGAGCCCACCCACTCCCCTGACCGTGACGTTCAACGAACCCATCAACCCCGCCAGCGTGACCACAGACGATTTAGTGCTTTCGGGAATCGCCGGAGCCACCGTGACCGGGGTCACAGTCCTTCCTGGCAATACGACCGTAGAGTTCACGATCGGTGGGCTCGACGTCGAAGGAACGCTGACCGCGGAACTTCCTGCGGGAGCCGTCCTCGATGCCTTCGACAACCCTGGGCTGGAATTCTCAGGCAGCTATGTGATTGACTTCGGGACCGTTCCTTACCCCGTCCCGTTGACGCCCAAAGCACCTTTGGGATCGTTGGTGTACGACCCGACTATCGCGGGAGCCATCAATCCAGTTGGAGACCTCGACGAGTTCACGATCGAAGTCGATGCCGGCCAAACGATTACTGTCCTTGTCGATGGGTCAGGTACGGAATTCTCCGAGAGCCAAACCCAGACGAATACCATCTTCGCTCCCAACGTTCTGACTTACGACTTTGAGAGCCTTCCGACGCCACTGGGAGACGCCACCCTCCGCGCCGACGTCATCGCCGACCTC
>CAYYUU010000385.1:0-7012 GCA_964474955.1 uncultured Alcaligenaceae bacterium
TCAAGAACAACGCCTACTTCTCTCACACCAATCGCAAGATGATGGACGAGATGGCGAACCACGGAATGCGAATCCGAAGGTACGCCGAACGATATGGCGAAGACGAAGTCGAAGCATTTGTAGATCGATGTATGTCCATCGATGATCTCATCGACATCCATTCGACAGCGATCCGCCGGCGCAAGGAAGATTCCAAATATGACTTCAAGGAAGAGACCGAAGACGAATCGATGCGTTTGACCCGCTTCCGGAGTGAGCGGGGGTATATGGACGATTACATTAATCCTCCTGAACAACTCAAACGCGAGGAAGAAGAAAAACGCAAAGAGAAAGAAGAAGCCGCCAAGAACTTCCCTGAGCAACCCGAGAAGGACGTTTTGCTCTTTCTCATCAAGTACGCTCCGCTTAAGCCCTGGCAGCGGGACGTGCTCTCGATCATTCGAGACGAGGCGTATTATTTCACGCCGCAAGGCCAAACTAAGATTATGAACGAAGGTTGGGCGTGTGTAACGGAGAATTGCTTGGTTTACACCGACCACGGGCTCGTCCGGATGAAGGAACTCGTTGAGTCCCGAAAGTCCGTGGCTCTGAGTGACGGCGAATCGGTCCAGCGAGTGTACGATTGGGCCAAGTTCGAGGACCGAGAAACAATCAAGATTCGGACATGTCGAGGTTTCGAGATTGAAGGTTCGACGAATCATCGGGTGTTGGGGACTGACGGCAAATGGCATCAACTCGATCAACTCGAAGTCGGCTCTCGGGTACGCCTCCATCGCGAGACGGAATTGTGGGGACAGGACTATCAACTGCTGAACGCATCACTCGAAGCCTTCCCGAACAACGTCAGTTCGAAATTTGGTGTGGGACAGACCGGAGGGGTTGCGATTGCTGAACCTCGTGCGGCTTCACGGACTCGCCAAGCCGTTCGAATTCCCGAATTGGTCGACGAACAGGTTGGTGCGTTCCTCGGGCGGTTGGCTGCGGGCGGTCATTTGTCCGTGGTGCCAAGCTCGAACAACACAATCTCAGGGGTTCGATTAACTACCAGTTTGGAATCCCAGATCACCCAAGTCGCGGCGTTGGTCGAAACTCTATTCGAAATCCGTCGACCCAAGACGCATAAAGATTGTGAGGGGTGGCATATCGGATTCCCAACCTCTCGAAATCTTCACGGAGAGCTTCTCCAACTCGGCTTCCCCGAAAGTCGGCACCAACAAATTCAGAACGTCCCGGATGTCATCCTCAGGTCGCCGAGAGCCGTCGTCGTCGCGTTCCTGAAAGCCTATTTCGACACACGGGCATGGATCAATAACAATGGGCTATCGGTTTGGACTCCCTCCGATGATTTCAGCCGGACAGTTCAAACTCTGCTGCTCAACTTTGGAATCTTGTCGAGCAGGCACGAACAGGCTCACGATGGTTGGGTGGTCCAGATCTCTGGAAAATCAGCCCAGTTGTTTGAATCGGAAATTGGTCTGGAAACAACACGACTTCAACGGGCCTTACGCGATTATGTAACCGAGCTTGCGTTAGAAGAGGAAGTTTGGGAAGACGAAATCGTCTCGATCGAACGTAGACGTGCGGACGTCTACGACATCTCGGTCGAAGAAACGCATCGATACGCCGCCCAAGGGTTCATCAACCACAACAGCTACTGGCACTCGACCATCATGACACAGCGGTGTCTGACCGGTGCTGAACTGATCGATTACGCCGACCACCACTCCGGGACCATGGCGACGTCTCCTGGTCGCTTGAACCCGTACAAACTCGGGATCGAACTGCTCCGCGACATTGAGCACAGGTGGAATACGGGTAAATTCGGCAAAGAGTACGACGACTGCGACGACCTAGAGACTCGCCGCAACTGGGACAAACAACTTGGCTTGGGGCGGAAAAAAATCTTCGAGGTCCGTCGAATCTATAACGACATCACGTTCATCGACACGTTTTTGACCCCGGAATTCTGAGTCATGTAAGGGCTGTTTTCTAACTCTTTTGACGATCATTTGGGGCAGTACTATATTGAGAGCCGTAACTTCGAACAAATCAAAAAGCGGCTCTTATTTAGCTTGACAAACTTTGGGAAACCTTGGATTTACGTGGTAGACGGAAACTTCCGCAACCGGGGTGAGTTGTTGCTCCGGCATGAGTATAATGGAATAGATTTGCAGTTGGACAAAGCTGCCGATACCCTCGCAAACATTCAGTTCCTTTGGAATCGCCCCGTCCACCTCCAGACCGTCGTTGAGGACAAACCGACGCTGTTGACATTCGACGGGACGGAACACTCAATCCGGAATTTGGGAGAAGCCGATGACCCTCGCAAACACACTGACGAAAACCCTTTCTAATTGGAAGGTGACAGAACGTTCTTCGACATTCACGCAGGACAAAGAGAGCGGTTGGGCCGTGAAGCTCACCGCCGATGCGTGCGACTCGCTCGGTTGCCGACTCGTGCAAGCCCAACTGCGACAGCCGCAGTCGGAAGACGAACAAGACCTCCAGCAATGGGCCGAGGCCGTTTGCGAACGTGCGAGTTCTGCCCTGGAAGGCATGACCCTCATCGAAGTCGACAAGACGCGAGAAGAAGCTGTCATCCGTAGTTCGGCACCAGCCACGCAAGACGACAAACTCTACTATTTCGAGTTATTCCTGCGAGGCACGCGAGACGTGACCCTCAAGAAATTTGAGGCTCGGTTCGCGAGTAACGCCAAACGGCAACAAGTGCCATTCGTCATGACCCACGACGCCGTTGCGAAGGCCCTTTCGGCCATCGTGGGTGCCGAGTAACGCCAACCAGAGTTGCAAGGTGGACCAAAGTCCACCCTGCAACTGTTCTTTCTCTTCCCTCGACTTCCCTTCCTCTTCCCTCCGCAGAACCGCTCCCAGCCGAAGAATTTTCGATCTCCGGAATCCCGGATCAGTCCGTCTGTGCTTCGCAAAACCCGCAAAGCTTTCAGGCGTCTTGAGCGGGAATCAACCCCGTATCGCAATTTTTGACATATAGTAGAGGTGTACAGAATCCGTGAATGCTCCCCGTCAGGATTTCTTTCGCAACGCCTCCGAAGATTTCTAGCACGGGGTATGCTCGCAGAATTGTCTCTCGCAGACGCGTTACCGAACAGGATGGAGAGTTCGCCATCGAATACAGCGACCTCGAAAATCCCCGTGAAATGATCGACGTCACGCCAGCAAAGCCCTCCAAGACACATCTACTTTGGCAGCGGTGGCGAGATTCGAAGACTTTACGCCCTGTGCTTGGCGTGATCTTTCTCTCGCTGTGTGTGGCGTGGGCGTACTGGCCGACCCTCCAATCCATGGTCCATCGTTGGACCTACGATCCCCAATATTCGCATGGTTTCCTCGTTCCCATTTTTGCTGCGTTCGTCCTCTGGTCCCGCAGGAACCAACGCCCCGCGACATGGCAACCGGAATGGTGGGGAGTCGGGCTTCTGGCCGTTGCGGTCGTGTGCCGCTTCCTGAGCGCGTATTTTTACCATCCCTGGTTGGATGGGTATTCCCTGTTGCCGATGTTCGCTGGGGGCATCGTTTTAACTGGCGGAAGAAAAACGCTATTGTGGTGCTGGCCTGCCGTTTTGTTTCTGGGCTTCATGATCCCACTGCCATTTCGGATCGAGATGACGTTCGCGTTTCCACTTCGACGCGTCGCAACCCTCGCAAGCACATTCGCCCTGCAAACGTTCGGATACCCGGCGCTTGCGGAAGGAAACATCATCCGCATCGGAACCATTCAGCTGGAAGTCATCAACGCCTGTAGCGGTTTGGGTATGTTGTTCACGTTCTTCGCGTTGGCGACTGCTGTTGCTTTTATTGTGGAACGCCCTTTGCTGGACAAAATCATTGTTGTCCTCAGCGCGGTGCCGATTGCAATTCTTGTGAACGTGATTCGGATTACGATGACAGGAGTGGCGTACGTGTCGTTTGGACTAGCTCTGGGCAAGCTCATCCTTCATGACCTGGCGGGATGGTTGATGATGCCGATTGCCTTGGGGTTCGTGTGGTTGGAACTGTGGTACTTGTCCAAGCTTCTATTGCCGGTTGGGGAGGCGGCTCCATTGGGAATGACCTTCGGTGAGAGCGGTTCGCACATTCTGGCACCGGGCCAAGTCCCGGAGCCAAAACAACAAGTTCCGGTGGGTAATTAACGGGGACGGCAACGTTTGTTTCAGGACGTGATGGCGGCCCAACGCACGGGATGGCGTGAGGTAATTGTGGAGAGGACGGCGTGCTTCGCTCACGGGATCGTGAGAGGCGTAGGACAGGTTTGTAACCTGTCCTACGGTGCTGTCCGAAATCACATTCCCGAAATCGCTCGTCAACAGCCACGACAGGCGTCCCTCTCGAACTTCCCACGCGCTGGGACTCGTGACGAACGGTCCGCCGAACTCGCACAGAAAACGAAGCTCAGATTACTCCTCGCCGGAGCCAACGATCAAGATTCGGAGATTCGCAGATGTTACCGCACGAGAAAGAACAATCCGCCTTGCCCGTGCCGCAAACTCAGCGGCCCGAGTCCGACTCCGCTCCGACGATCTCGACCGAGTTGCCCGGAATGACGCTCGTGCCAGCGGGATTCGGTGAAGTTCCCAACGGTCCTCCGGGCCTGAAGTCGGCTCCGTCTGCGACAGGTCTTTGGCATGCCTTCCGGCGTCGTTGGTTGACGGCTCTTGTGATCGCTCTGATCGGGGCCCTCGGTGCGGTCATGTTGACCATGGAGTTGGTCCCCGGAAAATACGTGGCGTCTGCGTACTTGCAACTCACGCAACCACGACAGCTTGAGCAGCTTGGGGCCGAACGGATTGATTTTCGCACGTTCCGTGAAAACCAAGCAGGAATCATCACGAGCTATCCAGTCCTCAAGGCAGCGTTGGGGCGGCCCGAAGTTCTTGCCTTGCCGGTCGTCCAGAACCATGTGCAAAACAGTATGGAGTCGACGGGGTGGCTCGCCCAGCAGATCAAAACGGACTTCAAAGCCGCCCCGAGCATCATGCACGTGTACTATGCTGGCGAGAATCCTCAAGCCCAGAAAGTAATTCTGAATGCCGTCATCGAAGAGTACAAGCGCTACTCCGAGAACAAGCTGCGAGAACGCATCGACGCCGCCATCGAAGATCTCGAAGAAAAGCAGGAGGCCGGTCGGAAAAAACTCCAGGGCACCGTGGCAACCATTGCCCTCGAGCGGAAACGATTGCAGATTCCATCGGCGGCCAAGCTCGAAGCCGACCTGCGAATCGAAGAACGGGCATTGAACGTCCTCCAAAAATCCCTGCTGGACGAACAAGGGGATTACAGCGATCTGGAAGCTGCCCAGGAAGTCGTCCAGAACAAGCTCAAAAAAATTCGCGAAGGAACCCTCCCCAAGAGCCTGTCGGCTTATTTGAACGACCCGACGTATAAGTCGAATTTTACCGAGAAAATGAAGGCACTGGAGACTCTCGAAAAACAAATCGCGGAGTACGAATCGAGTGCCGTGGCCGGAACGACAGCCTATCGCGAGCTTCTGCGAAAGAAGGCCCAACGCGCTCGAAAAATGGCCGAACTTCGATCCCTGGTTCAACAGGAGTTGACGCGTGAACTGAACACCGAGAAGGAAACGATCGACGCGAAAATGAAGCGGAGCGAGCAAACCCAAAAGCGACTCCGCGACCAAATGAATATTCGCAACGACAAAATCCAGCGTCTTCACGCACCGCGGGCCAAACACATCATCGACGAGTGGGAGCAAAAGAAGAAGAGCCAGGAAGCGATGCTCCAGCACCTCGACCTGCAAATTGCGGACTTGAGGAAACCGGGTTTCAAGATGATCGAGGTCCAGCAGGATGCGTTAGTCCCGCCGGGCAAGGATCGGAGTCGTCAGATCAAGTACGCCGGTGCGGCGGGGTTGGGCATTTTCGGATTGCTGCTCTTTGCCGTCGCGTTCATCGAATTCCAATCGCGAAAGATCAATAACGCCGAGGAAGTCGAGAAGGGCCTCGGGCTCGGCATTGTGGGGACCGTTCCTAATTTGCCGATGCGGGTGCGAAGGCCGACGGCGAATCCAAACGCGAAAAATGCGATGTGGCAAAACTTGTTGACGGAGGCGATTGACTCGATCCGAACGCTTCTGTTGCACGCCGCCCGGACGGAAGGCTTGCAAGTCGTCATGTTGACCAGTGCCGTCAAGGGCGAGGGCAAGACGTCCCTCTCGACGCAACTCGCGGCGAGTCTCGCCCGAGCCTGGAAGAAAACGCTTTTGATCGACGGCGACCTTCGCAATCCGGTGGGCCACAAAATTTTCGACGTCCCGAATGAACAAGGATTTAGCGAAGTCTTGCGGGGCGAAGTGCATCCCGACGACGTCGTCCGACCGACACCGATCAGTCGCCTGTGGATCATGCCCGCGGGGCAGTGGGACAGCCACGCCATTCAGGCCCTGGCCCAGGACGGCGTGACGTCGTTGTTCGCCGAACTCAAGGAAAATTACGACTTCATCATTGTCGACTCGTGCCCCGTATTGCCGGTGGCTGATTCGTTGCTGTTGGGTCAACACGTCGACGCCGTGATCTTCTCGATCCTGCGGGACGTGAGCCGGGCACCATCGGTCTACGCGGCCCAGCAAAAGCTCGCTCAGTTGGGTGTTCGGATTCTGGGAGGTGTCGTGATTGGCTCCGGTCCGACCGGCTTCAAGAGTGTGCAATATCCGATCGTGAATCGGTAGCAGGATCGCAAACGAAATCATTCCGATACTTGGGAGCCCATGAAAAACTTCATCGCTGTGATTGTCGGGGCTTTAGTCGTGCTCGGCTCGGGCGTGGTCCACGGAGTCTTCACGGCCCGATGGGTGCCTTCGGTCGAGTTAGAACGTGCGACCAAAAAGGTGCCCGCGGTCCCCATGAAGTTTGGAGATTGGTCCGGCAAGAAACTGGAAACGGACCCCGAGGAGTTTACCTTGGCAGGGGCGAAAGCCTACTGGATGCGGCAGTACAGTAGGAAGGGCAAGGACGAAACA
>CAYYUU010000386.1:0-7011 GCA_964474955.1 uncultured Alcaligenaceae bacterium
GTGGTGCGGTCGCAAGTAAGGCGTGTGCACCAAGATGTAAAGGGCTTCGCCGCCTTCAGGAGCAACCTCGGGTTCGGTGATGGCCGGGGCACAAATGTAGGCGGTCGGATCCGGTGCCGGTTCGCCTTTGCGGTAGATGGCGTCGAACTCTTCCTTGTGATCTCGCGAGAACACAAAGTTGTGATGCAACAGTTGCTCGTAGCGACGATCGAGGCCGAGGTAGATGACCACGCCCGAGCACGCGGGCTCGTGCTTGCGTTTCGCAAATCGTTTGCTCGCCTTGCCGTTGATGAGTTCCTGGTGAGTCCGATGAGTGTCGGCATTACAAACGACGGCGGCGAGAGAAACTTGTTCGCCCGAGTCCGTCTCGACGCCTTCGACTTCGCCCGAGTCGGAGACTAGAATACGCCGAACCCCCGTTTCGGTTCGAACCTGGACACCGAGTTCGTGACACAATTTTTCGAGAAACACCGGAACGGCTCGCGTCCCACCTTTCGGATACCAGATGCCTTCTTGAGTCTGCATGTGGGCGATACTGCACAAGACCGCCGGCGATTGGTCCGGAGCCGACCCGACGTATTGCGTGAAGTGGTCGAGCATTTGGGCGACGCGATCGTCGGGAACGTGTGACCGAATGGCTTCCGAAACTGTTTTCCCCATCCGCATGCTCAGCACGTCCGCCAGCATCGATGGCTGAAACATCGACTTGAAGTCGAACATGTCCCACATCGAACCGAGACTTCGCCAAAAGAAAAATTTCTCCGAAATGTTGTGAAGTCGCTGGGAGAATTTCAAGAAGTCGCGATAACCCTCAGCGCTCTTGCCATCTTTGGCGTAGTCGCCGAGTTTTTGAACCATGTCGTCGACGTTCCCGACGAGGTCCAAGACCGTTTGATCGGAGAAGAAACAACGCCACTGCGGATCGAGGCGGACAAGGTCCAACTCCTGATCGAGGTCCTTGCCTGCTTCCTCGGCGACCTTCCGCAAGACCGATGGCAGGGTCAAAATTGTGGGCCCCATGTCGAAGCGGTAGCCGTCTTCTTGCAGGACAGCGGCTTTGCCACCAACCCACGAACTCTTTTCGAACAAGACGACGTCGTAACCACGCGCGGCCAACGTTACCGTCGCCGCCAAGCCGCCGAGTCCGCCGCCAATCACGCCAATTTTTCCGGCTCGATGTTGTTTCATTCTTTTCTCTCCACGACCGACCGACCCGTTGCCCGTTTCCATAAAAACTTGATGAACCCCATCCCGGCCCAGAATCGCTCCCACGCATTCGAACCGTGATACATTTGCAGGTATCGATGAAATAGTTCCGCGTCCGTTGGGTGCGGTTCCTCCAAATGACGGCACGTTCCACGCCGTCGGCAGATTACCTTCACCGTCGTCATTTCGAGCAGCCCTTCGGCTCCTCGTGTGACGCCGAAACCGCTTTTTCCTCGGCCCCCAAACGGCATCCGCGGATCTCCCGTGGGGACGATGATGTCGTTAACCAGAACCGAGCCTGCGTTCACCCTATGCGCCAGTGCGCGGGCCTCCCCTTCGTTTCCAAAGATCGTGGCGCCCAGTGCGTAGGGACATTGACGAGCCAGTGTCAACGCCTCGTCCATGCTATCGACCGAAACCAGAGACATCACAGGCGCGAAAACATCTTCCCGAAGGAGTGCGCAATCTGCCGGAACGTCCGCCAAAACCGTCGCCTTGATTCCCGACTCGTCCAAAACGATATCGTCCGTGATTGGTCTGGCTCCGCGTTCGAGTGCCTCGCGAATCAAGGGGATGGCGTGAGCCGAAGCCGGACGAGATTCCCAGTCCTCGTTGAGTTTTTCGACCGAATCGGCGAGCCGCCGTTCGAGTTCGTCGGCGACGCTTCGTGCGACGAAGACCCTTCTTGCGGCGATGCACGTTTCGCTTCGATTCCAACGAAGCGAAAACGTCAGCGCCTTGACGACTCGATCCAGATTCGCGCTGGCAAGAACGAAGGCGGCATCGCATCCCGACAATTCGGCGACGACCGGAACGGTGTGTTCGGCAGCCATTCCCAATAAGATTCGCCCGGTGTTGGCCGATCCCGTCAATACGACCTTATCGACCCCCGTTTCCATGGTCGCTTCGACCGAGGCTGTCGTCTCGGGGAGGATCGTCAGCAGGTTGTCATCGAGCCCCGCCTCGTACGCGAGAGAGGCAAGCCTAAGGAGAGCTTCGGAGCCACCCTTCCCCGGTTTCACGAGGACGGCGTTGCCGGCCACGAGGGCCTGGAGCATGTGGCACGCCGGAAGAAAAAACGGGTAGTTACTCGGACCAATGACGAGCACGATCCCGAAGGGTTCGCGGTGGACTTCCGACCAGACTTCTCCGAGCCAGATCGGACGCCCGTTGCGCCCGAGTTTTCGTGGCTTGAGGATGCTTTTGGCTTCGCGTTCCAAAAAGTCACAGGCTTCCACCACGGTTACGATTTCCGCGGCCATGACTTCGGCCAGACTGACGCCGCGGTGTCGTTGGACGGCTCCGGCAAGGCCGTAGTCGTTCTCGACGATCAAGTGCCGCAAATGCCGGATCACCTTCACACGCTGGCGAAGGGGTGTTTCCGACCAGGTCGCTTGGGCTCGCTGGATTTCTGTACGGTGTTCTTGCGTGAAGGAAACTTCGGCGTCGAGCGTTTCGGAGGTCATGCGTTGCGGCGTGCGAATTTGGGTCATACAGGGACCTCGACGAAGGCAGGCTTCGGCGTGACGGTCGGGAATCCGCCTATCCAATTCGTCGGCAAGCCGAAGTCTTCCAGGAGCAGTTTTGAGGTAATCCTTGCCGATTCATAAATCACAGGCAGTCCACTTCCGGGATGCGTTCCGCCACCAACGAGATAGACGGAGTCGAGATCTTCGAACCGGTTGCGAGGCCGAAGGTGAAGCATTTGCCCCAAGTTGTGCGCCAAGTTAAAGGTGGCTCCGCGATAGACCTCGTAGCCGTTCTCCCAGTCGTCGGGCGTGATGATTTTCTCTACGCGAATCCGCTCCTCGATGTCCTCAACTCCGATTTTCGCGAGTTGCTTTAACAGGCGCTGTCGGAAAGAATCTTTTTCCACGGACCAGTCGACGTTGGGGTGTTTGTGTGTGACGGGAGCCAACACGTAAAGTGTGCTGTGACCGGCAGGGGCCAGAGTCGAATCCGTTACGCTCGCGTTGTGTACGTAGAACGATGGGTCCTCGGAGAGCGTGTGCAGAGTTTCGATTTCCTGCAAGTTTTGCTGGTAATCTTCGGCAATGTAAATCGTATGATGGGCCACATCTTCGTAGAGCCCTTCGATGCCGAGGTACATCATGAACGTGGAACACGAGTATCGTTTCTTCGCGAGCTTCTTGTCCTTCCAGCGAGCGCGGATTTTGTCGGGCACGAGGCGAGTCATGGCTCGGGCAAAGTCGGCATTGATGACGATGGCATCGGCCCGATGTTCTCCTTCGTTGGTCCGCACGCCGACTGCCTTGCGTCCCTCGAAAAGTATCTCTTGGACCTCTTCGCCGAGGCATATTTCTCCACCGAGATCCTGGACGACTTGGCCCATCGCCTCGCTCACGGCACCACAACCACCCTCGGGATGCCAAACGCCAAAGTCGTATTCGAGGTACGACAAAATGGAAAACAGACTCGGACAGTTGTATGGGGACATTCCCAAATATTTAGACTGGAACGAAAAGGCGAGCCGGACCCTCGGATCGGTGAAGTAGCGTTGGAGTTCTTGATCTAAAGAGAGCCATGGGCGCATCATCGGAATGAGTTTCATGAGTCTCAAGTCGAACAAGTCTCGCCAGCTTTGGAATGGCTTTTCCAGCACGTAGCGAAACTCTTCAAGCTTGAGTCGATTTTCCTCGATGAAACGCCGCACGTTCCGGGCGTCCGCCTCGGAGAGTTTCGCGACTTCGTGCTCCATCGTGTCCAAGTGTGGCGTGGCTCGAAGGTCGCCGCCGGCTCCGAATCGGATGTGGTACTGGGGGTCGAGTTTCGTCATCGCGACCTCGGAACGCAAGTCCCGTCCTACCGAGGCGAAAATTTCTTCGAGCACCCTGGGATATAAAAAGAACGTTGGGCCAAGGTCGAAACGATAGTCTCCCAGGGGGAGCGTCGAACACCGGCCACCAACGCGGGGCAATCGTTCGAGGACTTTCACAGACACTCCGGACTTGGCCAGTAACATGGCACTGGCCAAACCACCTGGTCCGGCACCGATGATGATCAAACTCTTTGACTTGTCAGTGTTCACTGAGCCAAACCTCTTGCGGTCATACTTCTATCAAAGACACAACTCATCCGTAGTCTCGTGTTCAATGATTTTCAACCCGCACACAAGGGTGGACCATGAACAAGTCTATATTGTGAATAAAACGGACAACTGAGCAAGCCGATTTTTGAGACCGGAAAAGGAATTTTGTCTTTCCGCAGATCATCCACAATGGAAAAAAGTGTTGCTCCTAGCGGCCTTGGGCGTTTTGCACATTCGAGAAAAATCTTTGGACGAATCGATGGACATGAAAGACCAACAAGTTCTTGGGCTTTTCGCAAAATGGCCCACACCGGGACGTGTGAAGTCACGACTCGCTGCGGAGACGACTCCCGAATGGGCAGCCCAAGTTGCTGATTCGTTTTTGCGAGACATCGTCGACCGATGTTGTCGACTGGACGTCCACCGGGTTCTGGCGTATTCGCCACCGGACTCGAAAGCCGAGTTCGAGGAGATGTTGGGCGGGCGTTTCGAGTTAATGCCACAGCACGACGGAGACTTGGGGACCCGGCTCGCGGTGTTCGTGAGTCACTGGTTCCAACGCGGGACAAGGTCTGTCGTCTTGATCGGCATGGACAGCCCGACGCTTCCACTGCCGTCTCTGCGACAGGCGTTCGAGTCGTTGGAAGATGTCGACGTCGTAATCGGTCCGGCGACCGACGGAGGATACTACTTGATAGGATTCAATCAGTTCGCGCCGGCCTTGTTCGAAGGAATCGCCTGGAGCACCGAGAGCGTTCTAGTTGAGACGGTCGAAAAAGTTCACGAATTGAAGTTGCGGTTGTCGATGTTGCCGCCGTGGTATGACGTGGATACGCTCGCCGACTGGCGGATGTTGCGAGGGCATATGGCGGGGCTCCGATTGGCCGGAGAAGACATGGACTGTCCTCGGACTGAAAACATCGTGGAAAAGGAAAACTGCTGAGTCGGCGTGGCCAAAGAAAAAAAGCCGCCACACAAGTGGCGGCTGTGATCGCGAGGGGGCTTTTTCACCTTTTCGAGTTTTGCCGAAAACCGATTTAGGAATCGGCTTGTTGGTGAGCTTCGACGAACCAGAGGTCCTTGTCGACCTCTCGCGAAACCTCGGTGAACAGGTCGGCGGTGTCGGCGTCACCAAGTTCTTCGGCCTTCTCGATGGCCGCACGGACGTGTTTGCCAAATGTCGCCAACGCCGTCGAGAACGCATCGACGTGATCAATACCATTCTTGATGTCGGTCGGGTAAGCCGGGAGGCTCGTATTGTTGGCGACGCCTTGGGCCGTTCCATCCACGGTGCCACCAAGAATGACGGCACGTTCGGCGATCAGGTCGACCCAACCTTCGGAGCGTTCGTGGACTTGATCGAACAATTCGTGGAGCCCAATAAAGTGCGGGCCTTTCACGTTCCAGTGGGCTTGCTTGGCCTGGAGTTGGACGTCGATCGCGTCGACGAGCCGGGCTTGGAGCAATTCGACAAGCGTTTCGCGTTTGCCTTCTTCGAGAGAGATTTTTGTGCTGTGCATTTGAGTTGTGGCTGTTGCCATGTGGTCATTTCCCCTTTTAAGAGTTTTGTGAATTGTCTTTACGATCATTATACGGAGCGTTGCCAACAGATTTCGAGTCTAAGCTCGCCGCTCCGGAACCATTTGCCATTAGAAATAGCATCGCTCCCATCAGGGCGAGATTTTTCATGAACTGAATCATCTGCTGCTGATACTCTGCCGACCTGGGATCAAACGTCCAGAAATCGTGAAAATAATATGTGGCCAGCGCGAGAAAAACCAATAGCAGAAATGCCCCGACGCGAGCCCAATATCCGACCACGACCGAAACACTTCCCAGGATCAGGAACACAATCGCGCCGATCAACAAGACTCGTAGCACTTCCGGGGTAAAGGGCATCTCCGATTGCATCTTTTCCAGGGTGCCATTGAAGTTGGGAATTTTGTTCCCGACGGCACTCATGAAAAAGATGACACACAGATACACTCGCCCCAACACCGACGTGATGTTCTGCAACACAGACATGGTCCAACTCCATTTCGTTAGTTGAGATCGAACAACAACACTTCCGCCTCGGGGTTGCTTCCCCTCAGGTTGATCATTCGCTCGTCCGAAATGGCGGCGCCATCTCCGGCAGAAAGTTGGTGGCCATTCAGTTCGACTGCGCCTCGCAGGACTTGAACCCAGGCAAACTTATCTTCCTGCAAGGGGTATGCCAACTCTCGCCCTGACTCGACGACGGCCAAATAGAGTTCGGCGTTTTGGTGGATTTTCAAGGATTCTTGGCGTCCGTCCGGAGATGCGACTAGTCGAAATTGGTTGAGCTTTTCCTCTTTATGATACTTTCGTCGCTCATAACTTGGGTCGATTCCTTCTCGGTCTGGTAAAAGCCAAATCTGATAAAAGTGGACAACTTCGGTCTCCGAGAGGTTGAATTCACTGTGACGAACGCCCGTTCCCGCCGTGATGCGTTGGAGTTCACCTTTCTGGATGACCGAGCCGGTTCCGAGACTGTCCTTGTGCTCGAGTTGTCCTTCGAGGACGTACGAAATGATCTCCATGTCTCGATGGCCGTGCGTCCCAAAGCCTTTGCCTGGCTGGACACGGTCTTCGTTGATCACACGCAGGTCGCGAAATTGCATGTGGTCGGGGTCTTGGTATCCGGCAAACGAAAACGTGTGGTATGTGTTGAGCCACCCGTAGTCGGCATGACCTCGTTCGTGAGACTTGCGAAGGCGTATCATTTGAAACTCCGT